>CAZEPA010000309.1:0-5733 GCA_964513955.1 uncultured Anaerolineae bacterium
GCCTTGGTGCCTGCCTAGACTCTCGGCGATGATGCCAACCTAATTTGAAGGTTAGCGCCAATCGCATCAGCATAGCGGCGCAACGTTGAAAGGCGCACATCATCCGCGTGATTTTCAATGCGCGAAATGGCAGACTTCTTGGTTTGCAGTCGCCGAGCCACCTCTTCCTGAGTTAATCCCGCCTCTTCCCTGGCGTGACGCAAAATGACGCCAATCTTGAAATCAGCATAGCCTGCTTCAAAATTCTCTGCGAATTCAATGTCGCGTTCAGTACGTTTTTGGATATAGCGTTTTACATCAACGGGGCTACTGCCGTTTGGAAGGCGATAAAACTCTACTGTCCACATATTTCCATGTTATCACAAAAGTGAACAAGGTGCAAAGGTTTGGACGATCAGACGGTATCGCTTGTCTGTGATGTTGAAAAACATTCACGCGTCCCCAAATCAGCCCCCGGTCGGCTCGCCGGCAAGGCGCAGGATCTACCCGACCTGCGCCAACGCTTCGCTGATCTCGCGCAGGCAGGCGGATGGTTGGCGCCAGCAGCGTTCGAGGTCCAGGAACACGGGCGTCCAACCGGCGGCGGCCAGCGCGTAGCGTTGATCGCGGGCTTCGCGCAGATTGCGCGGGCCGGCCGCGGCTGGTTGACAGATGACCGCCACGCGGCCGGCATGGCCGTAAAGGGCAAAGTCAATTAGCGGCCGATCCGGCGTTTCGGCCACGCCCCACAGATCATCCGGATCGGGGGCTTCGTCGCCCGACGGATCGTCCCACGGCGCCTGGCGCTCAGCCTCCAGCCCGGCGTTCAAAAGGGCGCGCCACAGCTGATCCTGCGCGGTTCCCTTGTCCCACAGATCGTTGATTTCACGCGCGCGCAGCAGGCGCGCCAGCGTCGTGGGGATGAAGGTGATGCGACGCAGGCGCCGGCTGGGAATCGGCTGCGGCAGACGCCACAGCGGCCCCAGCTCGATGCGGTAGTATTCGTCCTGGGCGCGCGGATGCTGCGGCTCCGTAGGCAGCAAGTCCACGCGACGCGCGAGGCCGATGCGCTGCACGGCCGCCAGGGTCGCGACCTGCCAGCGGTCAGCCGGGGGAAAGGCGCCGGTCTGATAAAAGGCCAGGTAGTCGGCGGCCATCTGCGCGGGGGCACGCGCCACCGGCACCCGATACCAGCCCTCCTCATCGGCGCGCGCCAGGTCGGCCGGCGCGGGCAGCACCGCCACCAGCACGCGCTGATGGCCGGGCGCAGGTAGATCGTTCATACGGAGTAGCACAGCCACAGGCGCCTCCTATCAAATGGTTCTCCCTCAGTAACCGTTCACGACGTTCTCGAGTTGAACGCAGATGCACGCAGAAAGCCGATTGGACGAAAGCAGGACTTCAACGCCGCGCGTGCGGTAACAGCCATCCCGGCGCTGCATTGGCTGCCCAGCCATACCGCCAAATCTGCGTGCGTAGTCAGCGTTGATCTGCGTCCTGTGAATTCCTCTGAACGTTTGCCTCTAGCTTTCGATCCAGCCGCGCACGTCTGGGGCAAACTGCTCCAGATCCGCGCGCAAGCGCAGCAGAGCCAGGTCGCGGGCGCGCGCCTCCAGCATGATGTCAAAATCGGGCAGGCCGCCGGCGCGCGCGCGGCGCAGCCAGTCAATGAACTCAAAAGGATTGACATAATCTGCGTGCTGCGTCCAGCGCGGGGCCGCCAGCAGGCGCCGGCGGCCGCCAGCCTCCGCGGCGGTCAGCAGGTTGAACGCGGTGCGCGGGGAAGCGAAATGGACTTTGGGCCGCACGCCGCGCGGCCAGGTGCTGAGCGCCAAGCCCAGGGCCTCGAATTCGTCCAGCCCATCTGGGTTGTAGACCAGGTGATGCAGGCGATCGAAAACCAGGCGCACGCCGGTTTGACGGTGCATCCACAGCACGTCGCTGAGGCCAAAGCGGTCATGGTCGTTTTCCAGCGCCACCCGTGCCTGCACGGCCAACGGCAGGCGGGCGAAGTGGCGGCAGAACCGGGCGCAGGCCGCGGCTTTGTCGCCGTAGATGCCGCCGGTGTGGACGACCACCACGCCCTCTGGCCCTGCGTCCAGGCGATCCAGTAGATCGGCCAGGCCAGCCACATGCGCCAGGCTGGCGGACGTCAGCGCGGCATCGTCGCTGTTGAGGATGATGCTGGCTTCCGCGTGGATGGTCACGCGCACACGATCATGGCGCAGCCGCGCGGCCGTGTGGGCCAGCTCGGCCTGGCATTGATCCATCTGACCGGCCAGTTCAGACGGCTGGGAAAAGGCCAGGTGCGGCGCCAGGCGGCTGGAGAGGCGATAGAAGTGGATGTGCATTTGCGCCAGGTAGCGCAGAATGTCGCGCAGGTAGGCAAGGCTCACACTGAGATGCGGGCCTTGCCTACCTGGCGCCTGGGGAGAACGGCTGTCATAGGCTCGTAAACCGGGGCGCCCCTGCACAGCGACGGGAAAGCCGAGATGCACTGGGGGACCTCACTGTCTGGTTCAGGCTGGCGTCAACGCCGGCGCGCCTTCAAACTGGCCCATGAGCACCGGGCCGATGCGCTCCAGCGCCCAATCAATCTCCGCCCTGCTGATGACCAGCGGCGGGGCAAAGCGAATCACATGCTCGTGCGTTTCCTTGCACAGCAGACCCTGGCGCATCAGGGCTTCGCAAAAGCGCCGCGCGCCGCCGGCCTCATGCTTCAACTCCACGCCGATGAACAGCCCTTTGCCGCGCACTTCTTGCACGAAGGGGCTGCCGATGGCGCGCAATTTGGCCTGGAAATAGTCTCCCATCCGGGCCGAGTTTTCGATCAGATTCTCTTCCACGAGCACTTTCAAGGCCTCGCGCGCCACCGCGCAGGCCAACGGGTTGCCGCCGTAGGTGCTGCCATGATCGCCGGGACGGAAGACGCTCAGGATGTCCGCCGAGGCGAGCACAGCCGACACCGGGTAGCAGCCGCCGGAGAGCGCCTTGCCGATGATCATCACATCGGGCTTGACGTTTTCATAGTCGCAGGCGAACAGCTTGCCGCTGCGTCCCAGGCCGGATTGAATTTCATCGGCGATGAAGAGGACGTCATGCTCCTCGCACAGGGCTTTGGCCCATTTGAGATAGCCGGCGGGCGGGATGTGAACGCCGCTCTCGCCTTGAATCGGCTCCACCAGGAAGGCGACGGTGTTGGCGCTGAACGCGGCTTCCAGGCTGCGCAAATCGCCGAAGGGCACGACCTTGAAGCCAGGCGTGAAGGGGCCAAAGCCCGCGCGGTACTGCGGCTCGGTGGAGAAGCTGATGATGCTGATGGTGCGGCCGTGGAAGTTGTCGGCGCAGACAATGATTTCGGCCTGATCTTCAGGCACCTCGCGGCGCTGATAGCCCCATTTGCGCGCCATCTTCACCGCGGTCTCCACCGCCTCCGCGCCGGTGTTCATCAGCAGCGCCATCTCGTAGCCCGTCACGCGGGCCAGATCTTGCAGAAACAGTCCCATTTGATCGTTGCGGAAGGCACGCGAGGTCAAGGTCAGCGTTTGCGCCTGGGCGATGAGGGCCTGCACGATGCGTGGGTGGCAATGGCCCTGGTTAACCGCCGAGTAGGCGCTGAGGCAGTCGAGGTAGCGCCGGCCCTCGACGTCGGTGACCCAAACCCCCTGGCCCTGGGTAATCACCACATTGAGGGGTTTGTAGTTGTGGGCGCCGTACGTTTCATCGAGGTGGATATAATCTTGTGTGAGCATCATAGGTTTCTCGTCCTTGAGAATGGATTGGTTGCATCGCCGACCGCGGTCGCAGATCAAACTTCTGCTCACGCTGACGTCGGCCGCTGGTACGCCATTGTAGCATAGCGGTTGCGCCTAGTCTAGCCGATCCGACATGGCTTGACAATGACACTCGTCAGGTTGCGATGGGCATGATGGGCGGGGTTGATTGCCGGCGCGCCTGGCGTTGTGGTACAATGACGGCCAGGCGCTTGCGCGGCGGCGTAAATACAGCCTGGCCTGCGTGGATTCACGCAGCGCCCGATCGAAAAAAAGCGAATGTGCGAAAGACGTTCTTGGATGAAACGACTTTTAGACCTGGGTTGGCTTCCGACCGCCCTTCTCACCCTCTGCCTGCTGATTCTACTGCCTGTCGCGCGCCCGGCGGCTCAACTGCGGTTCGACAGGCTCACCGCACGGGGCCTGAGCTTGTCGAAGGCCTTGCCGAAGTCCGCGGCCGAGAGCGGCATCACATCGCCGGTTGCGGGGGATGCCGTCATGGGCACGGTGACGATTCGCGGCACGGCGGTCATTGACAATTTCCAGCGTTACGAGATTTATCTCATCCCTGACGGCGGGCTGGTGCAGCGTATTTGGCTGACAACGGTGGAGCATGGGGTGGTGGACGGGCCGTTGTTCGAGTGGTTCACGCCGCCCTATCCTGACGGCCGCTACAGCCTGCAGCTGCGCCTGGTGACGCAGACCGGGGATTACCGCGATTACTACACCACCAGCATTTACCTCGTCAACCAGGCCAGAATTCACGCCACAGCGGACGCCCGCGCGACGGCGGCTGCGGCCGCGACCCTGACCGCCACTGCGCGCCCGCCTGGCGCCACCGCGGAGCCAACCGAACCGCCGACGCCGACGCCAACCCCGACGGCTACGGCCACGCCTCTGATCGCAACCCGCGTGATGACCATCACCGAGCCTCTACCTGGCGTTTCTCTGCGCGGGGTGGTGACGATTCGCGGCACGGCCAATGTCACCGGACAAGTGGGCTATCAACTGCACGTAGGGCTGGACAACGGCGAAGGCTTTGATCTACTGCGCGCCATTCCAGGAACGGTTCAAAATGGAGTCCTGGGCGTCTGGAACACGCGGCGTTGGCCCGACGGCGCCTATGCGCTGCGGCTGCGCGTGAAGCTGCGGGGCGGCGAGCTGCGCGATCTACTGGTTGGCGGGTTTGAGACGGCGAACGAGACGCCCCTGCCCATCCCGACCCCCACGCCAACGCCGATCCTGGCCGGACCGGGCATCTACGGCCCGCGCAGCGATCAGGCGGTCAGCGGCCAGGTGCGCATCTGGGGTTGGGCCAACGCGCCAGGCTTCGTCCGCTACGATCTGCATGTGGCGCGCGCCGGCAGCGCGGATTGGCTGTGGCTGGCCTCCAGCAGTCAACCGATTGAACGCAACACGCTGGCGCTGTGGGACACAGCGCGCTACCCGCCTGGCCGCTATGACCTGCGCCTGCGGATTGTCTTTGCCGATGGCAACTACGACGAATTCCTCATGCCCGGCGTTACTGTCGTCAACTAGGCGGTGCTGACCCCTAAATGACCGCGAAGACGCCAAGAGCGCAAAGAGAAAAAAGGTCTCTTTGCGTCTTCGCACCTTCGCGGTGAGATTTTCATGGGCTTTGGCGCCGCAACCGGCAAATAGGCCGGCGGAGACCTGGAAACTGCCGAACAAGTTCGGTACTCTTGGTCTGCTGCGCAGTTTCAGGCTGGCAGGAGCGGGACGATGGCCTGCTGCACCGGCTGGGTTGTCACTTCCGCGAAATCGTCGCCCACGAACAGGTTGATTTCACTGCGGACGCCGAACTCCGCCAGGTAAATGCCCGGCTCGATTGAAAAACCGACGCCAGGAATCAGCGTGCGCTCATCGTGCGTTTCCAGGTTGTCCATGTTGACGCCGTTGCCATGGCCGTTGGTGTCAATGCTGTGGCCGGTGCGATGGAAAAAGGCCGCGCCATAGCCGG
>CAZEPA010000310.1:0-5730 GCA_964513955.1 uncultured Anaerolineae bacterium
CTCTCCTACACGGCGCTCTTCCGCGCCCTGCAGACCGGCAACCCGGCCACGTTCAGGGGCACAGTGGAATTCTTCCCAGAAGAGGGAAAGTATCACCTCGACGGTCATCGCAAGTGCAACATCTGCTGGGACCCTGCCGCGACACGCGCGCATCAAGGCCTCTGCCCGGTGTGCGGCAAAGAAGTGACCATCGGCGTCATGCATCGCGTTGAAACCCTGGCCGACCGGCCGCCGGGTCAACGCCCGCCGCGTCCGGCGCCGTTCGTCAGCCTGATTCCGCTGCCTGAAATCCTGGGCCAGGTGTACACAGTGGGCGCCGGGTCACGCCAGGTGGAGCAGGAGTACCACAAGCTGTTGGCGCGCCTGGGGCCTGAGCTGTTCATCCTGCAAGCTGCGCCGTTGACCGAGATCGCGCGCGCCGGCGGCGAACGCCTGGCCGATGGCATCGGTCGCATGCGCCGCGGCCAGGTACAGGCCGACGCGGGCTACGACGGCGAGTACGGCGTCATCAGGCTGTTCGCCCTGCCGGGGAGCGGGCCAGGCCCGCTTCAGGGCGGCCTCTTCGCGGCCGAAGCGCCCCTGGCGGCCTCCGATGCCGCCGTTCACCTGGCGCAGCCAAGCGCCGCGGCGGACACGGCGACGGCAGCGGCCGCCGCTGCGCCTGAGCCGGTGAGCAGCGACCTGCCCCGCATGCGTGAAAGCGCAGGCAGCAGTCAGCTCTTCTTGATCGGAGCGGCGAACGAAGACGACGCTGCCAGGGTGACTGATCCGGGCGACCACGCTGCTTCAGCTCACCAGGATGACCACGCTGGGTCGCCCCTGCTGGAATCGCTCAACGCCGCGCAGCGCGAGGCGGTCTTGCACACGCAGGGGCCGTTGATCATCGTGGCTGGACCTGGCACAGGCAAGACGCGCACCCTGACCGTGCGCATCGCGCACTTGATCCAGGCGAAACAGGCGGCGCCGGAAGCCATCCTGGCGATCACGTTCACCAACAAGGCGGCGCACGAGATGGCAGCGCGTCTGACCGAACTGCTGGGTGATGAGGTGATGCGGCGCATCACGATCAAGACCTTTCACGCCTTTGGCGCGTGGCTGCTGCGCCGCTGGGGCGCCAGCCTGGGGATCAGCCCAGACTTTGTGATCTGCCGGGAGGAAGAGCGCCGCGCGCTGCTGGCGCAGGCCGCGCCTGAGCTGCGCCTGGCAGAGCGGGACGCGTTCCTGGCCTGGATCAGCGAAGCCAAGAATCGCCTCCTGGCGCCCAGCGCGCCCGAACTGAACGCAATTGCTGATGATGCGCGCCTGGCTGACATCTATCTCCGCTATGAAGCGGCGCGGCAGCGGAACCAGGCCCTTGACTTCGATGATCTGATTTATCAGGCCGTTCGTTTGCTGGAGACGCAGCAGGCGGTGCGGCAGCAGGCGCACGAGCGCTTCCGCTGGCTGGCGGTTGACGAGTACCAGGACATCAATCTGGCGCAGTACCGGCTGCTGCGTCTGCTGACCGAGGGTGGCGCCAATCTGGCCGTCATTGGCGATCCGGATCAAGCCATCTACGGCTTCCGCGGGGCAGATCGCCGCTTCTTCTTGAGCTTCGAACAGGACTTCCCTGGTGCGCGGCGTCTCCATCTTGCGCAAAATTACCGTTCGACGCAGCTGATCCTCGACGCGGCCATGCAGGTCATTGCCCTCAACCGCGACGAACGACTGTCGCTACAGGCCGTGCGGCCGCTGGCTGACTTCGTGCAGCAGGTGCGCATCGAGATCGTGCAAACACCGACCGATCGGGCAGAGGCCGAGACGGTGGTGCATCAGATCGAGCAAATGGTAGGCGGCACCAGCTACTTCTCGCTCGACTCCGGCCGCGTCCGCAGTGAACCCGAGACGTCGCGCGCATTTGCCGATTTTGCCGTGCTCTATCGCCTGGGCGCGCAGAGCCGACTGCTGGTCGAGGCCTTCGAACGCTCCGGCATCCCCTTCCAGCACGTGGGCCAGACGCCGCTCGTCGAACAGCCGGCTGTGCATCATGTGCTGGCCTACTTGTGGCTGCGTGTTCAACCGGCCGCACAGGTGCATCTGGAGACCGTGCTTGGAGTGGGCAAGGGCGCCTTTGCCAGCGGCGCGTTTGGCCGCTTAGGGGCACGCGTGGCCGCGCAGCCAGCGGGGCTGAGCGAAGCGCTGCAGGAGGCAGCTACGGTCGGCGACTTCAGCGTGACGCAGCAGCAGCGTTTGCGCAGCCTGGCTGACTTCTGGCAGGCGCCGGAGCTGGCGGCGGATCAGCCGGTCGTACGCCAGATCGAAGCCGTCTACCGCTTTGCTTGCAGCCAGGGCAGCTTGGGCGCTGAGCCGGCCGCGGCCGAGCACATTGCGCAATTGGCGCGCCGGGCCGCGCCGTTTGATGACCGCCTGCCCGAGTTCCTGGAAAGTCTGGCGCTGCAGGGCGACGCCGACACCTACGATCCCCGCGCCGACCGCGTGACGCTGATGACGCTGCACGCGTCCAAGGGTCTGGAGTTCCCGGTCGTCTTCATCGTGGGCTGCGAAGAATCGCTGCTGCCCTACGCCCGGCCGGGCGCTCAGGGCGCGGCGTCAGGGGTTGAGACGACCGAGAGAATGGATGTAGACGAGGAACGGCGCCTGTTCTACGTAGGCATGACCCGCGCCCAGCAGCGGCTGATCCTGACGCACGCCCGCACCCGCTTCTGGTTCGGCCAAAGCGTGCAAAACGCGCCCTCGCGCTTCGTAGATGACATCGCCGCGGCGCTCAAAGCCCTGCGCGAACTGGAGAAACTACCACCCCGCCCGGCTCCGGTCGGCGTTCAGCTTGCGCTGTTCTGAAACGAGTCCGACCCTAAGTCCGACGGTCGCCGCGCACGACGTACAGGAAGTGTAGGCCGTCAAGAAGGGCGATGCCTTGGTAGACGCCACCCAAAACGGCGAAATGGGGATCGTACGTCACGATGTGGGTCGCGCCGCCGACGAGTGCACAGGCCAAGTGCGAGCGTGGAACTTCTCAACAAGCTCGGCAAGCAAATCGTCAGAGTAGAGCTGCGTGAACTCGCAGGCCCGCCAGCGTTCGAGTCGTTTGACGGTCGGACTGCGCGAGTTGCGGGAGAGATGAGCCGCAATAGGCGCGTTGGTATCCAATACGGCTCGAAATGCCCTGTTTTCTGGATGGTCAGAAGCGGTTGAAACGAGATCCTCACCGGCCGACTCAGTCATCAAAAGCCGCCTCAGCCTCGTCGTTAATGGCGCGGCCGTCCTGAATCGCTTCCTGGCGAGCGCGATCGAGCGCCGTGCGGAGCGTCCTCTTCTGGGGGCGCGTCCAACGCGGCAGAGAGGGCCGCAATCTCGTCCTGCAGCCGATCAACCTGCCGCACCAGGCTTTCGTATTGATCCACGCTCAGCATCACAACCTTGGGCCGACTGTAACGCGTGATGTAGTAAACCTGGTTGCGCCGGCCGACTTGTTCGACTAGATCTTTGATCTGGCGTTTTGCTTCGCTTACAGATAGAATCCGCATGGCGACACCTATTACCTTCTCGTTGCGCCGTTCGAATCATTGTCTTATTTTAGCCAAGATGTTGGCCAAAATCATTATAGGCTTGATACCACCATGCATTAAGCCAAGGGGAAGCATCGAACGCATTTCAATCTCGGGGCAGGTCGGCGACCGCAAGTCGCAGCAACGATTACCAAGTCCGCCTTCGTGGACTATGCCCCGAAGTTAAAACGCACTCCGAAGCATCCGCCTGTGGGTAGGACCTCTTTCCCTGCTTTTGCCAATAGTACATTTGTTCGGTATAATACGTGCGCTCCTCTATCTTTTCAAGATTGGCGGCTCAACATGGACGTGCGCACGAAAATCGAGTGGTTGGAACAGGCGGCGCAGTACGACGCCTGTCTGGAGGCCGGCGAGCCGGCGCCGACGGCTACTTCGCCGCGCACGCCTGACTTGCGTGATGCGATCGCCCTGCTCAGCGCGAACGGGCGTAAGGTGCCTATCCTGAAAATTCTGCAGACCAGCGCGTGTGAGAAGAACTGCTACTACTGCCCCTTCCGCGCCGGCCGCAACTTTCGCCGCGAAACGCTCAGCCCAGACGAGTTGGCCGCGTCGTTCGACCAGATGCAGCGGGCCGGACTGGTGCAAGGCCTTTTTCTCAGCTCTGGCATCATCGGCACCGTGCGCTCGATGGATCGTATGCTGCAGAGCGTGGAGCTGATTCGGCTCAAGTACGGCTTCCGCGGGTACATTCACTTGAAGATGCTGCCCGCGGCCGAAGAAGCGCAGATTGAGCGCGCCGTCCACCTGGCCGACCGGGTGTCCACCAACTTGGAAGCGCCCACGGCGCAGCACTTGAGCCGCCTGGCGCCGATGAAAACCTTCGAGGAGAGCCTGGTGGAGCCGCTGAAGCGCGCGCGACGCTTGATCCAGCAGGCCCAGTGGAACAGCGGCCAACAGATTGCCCGCGCGGGCATGGTCACGCAGTTCGTGGTTGGCCCGGCGGGCGAAAGCGACCGGGATCTGCTCGGCGCCAGTCAGCGACTGTACCGCGAGGTGGGGCTGCACCGCGCTTACTACAGCGCATTCAGCCCGGTGCGCGACACCCCGCTGGAAGGTTTAGCCGCGACGCCGCCGCGGCGCGAGTTTCGTCTTTACCAGAGCGATTTTCTGCTGCGCGCCTACGGCTTTCGCGTCGAAGAACTGCCGTTCGATAGCCGCGGCAATCTATCGCTCGATCAGGATCCAAAAACGCTCTGGGCGCAGCGTCACCCAGAGCGTTTCCCACTCGAAATCAACCAGGCCGCACCGCGGGAGCTGGTGCGTGTGCCGGGCATCGGCCCCCAGACGCTGCGCAACATCCTGCGCGCCCGCCTCGATGGCAAGCTGCGTGACTTGGGGCAGCTCAAGAAGTTGGGCGTAGACGTGGCGCAGGCGGCGCCCTACGTTCTACTCAATGGCCGCACCGCGCCCGTGCAGATGCGCCTGGGCTTTGCGTGGGAGGCGCTTGGCCTCAACCCTTCCAACCCACCACAGCCCGCGCACTCCGCATGACCAGTTTCTTCTCCTCCGCGCCCAAATGACCAGGATCCCGGCTAAGCAAGAAAGGGACGTCACGTAGATCCTGGATCATCTTCTCCAAGAGGGCGCGATTTTCCTGCAATAACGGCAGCGCCTCGTCAGGCGAGGTCGGCATGGTGGTGGGATCCATCATGGCAACCTTGAGCGCCTTGCCCACCGCGGTCAAGCGATAGGGACTGAGCGCGGCTTCGGCTTCTTCCTGCGAAACCGGCAGCACCCAGTGTTTGTCGTTGGCAAAAGAGCGAAAGCGGCGACCGGGTACGCCCTTGACCTTTTCCACCATGTCGGCAAATCCGCCGCCTGTCAGCGTGTAGCGGCTATCGCCAATTTGAATTTGAATCTCTTCAACCGTTCGTTCTTTGGCCATGGATTACAGCCCGTGCGTGCGCTTGAAGCTGGTCACCGTATTTTGCAGCAACATAGCGATGGTCATCGGGCCAACGCCGCCCGGGACCGGCGTGATAGCGCCGGCCACCTCTTTGGCTTCCTCAAAAGCAACGTCGCCCACCAGGCGCGAGCCGCTCTTCTTACTGGCATCGGCGATGCGATTGATACCCACATCAATCACCACCGCGCCTGGCTTCAGCCAATCGCCGCGAATCATTTCCGGCCGGCCAATGGCCGCCACCACGATGTCGGCCTGGCG
>CAZEPA010000311.1:0-5693 GCA_964513955.1 uncultured Anaerolineae bacterium
GATTGGCAAGCCTGCCTGGATTTTGTACCATTGTGGTACTGGACAAATTCACGGCCTTGTGTTAAAATCGTGTGGCTGAGCATGTAGGCTAATGGCCGCGCTCGCTTCCCCACACCAATTTCTCTCATTCACGGGTTCAGTTTTAGGAGGCGAAATATGAATCGTGTAACCTTCGTCGGACGGCTGGCAGCTGTGGTGGGTCTGCTGGCGCTTTTGGCCGTAGCGAATGCGGCCCCCGCAATCCAGGCATCACCGGATGCTGGCACTTTGGCCGTTGGCGCTGGCGCACAGGTGTGGAACGGTCACAGTTGCTCGGTGCCAGTGGCCATCAATGTGAGCGGCTTGGGCGCCGGTTTGGGCGGCTACGAGAGCAAGCTCAGTTGGGCCGCCGGGCGCTTCAGTTCTGCGGATGCGGACATTTCCATCAACATTGGCACCTACCTCACTAACGGCGGCACCCGCCAACAGACTGGTGACAGCAGCACGCCGGCCCTCAAGGCCGTCAGCACCGATGCCGTCAAATGGGGCGGCTACTCCTGGGGCACCGGCAATCCGCCTGGTAACATGGCCGATGGCCTTCTGTCCACGGTCAGCCTGAAGCCGACGGCCACCTGCGGCAGCGTCGCCATGACCCTGGCTGAAACCCAGCTAGTTGACATCAACGGCGCCGTCATTGCCCTGACCGCACAGAACGGTGGCTCGGTAAATGTATGGAGCCGGTATGATACTAGCGGTAGCGGGCCGCTGATCTCCGCAGCCGATGTTAATGCTGTCGTAGGTAAACTCGGTCAGGCGGTTGGCACCGCTTGCGCTGTGGGTGGCAACTATCGCTATGATGCTTCGGTGGGGGGGCCATTGATTTCGGCGGCCGACGTCAACGCGGTTGTGGGTAAGCTGGGACAGAGCGCGACCACGGCGTGCGTGAGCTAGCGCTGAACTCAAGTCCCGTAACCTTATCGTCAGAGGAGGAATTTCATGATGATTAAACGCCAGTTCGTAGTTCTCGGCGTATTGGTTTTACTGTTGCTCGTTGCATCAATTGCTAGCGCAAGCCCGACAGCTCCTGGAGCGCCAACCTTGCGATGGCGTGCGACCTCAAACCCCAATGTTTCAGAAATCTATGCCGATGGTATCACTGATGGCGGCACAGGCGGAAACGGTGCGACGTCGTGGGATGTGTATTTCCGGTTACCGCCCAGCGTGTCCATGCCATATCCAGTAATTACCCTTACCCCAGGGCCGTTATGGACTGCTCAGTCTCCGTGCACATTTGCTACGAACGTTGCCGCCAACATGGCTGGTGTTGGTGGAGCTGGTACTAATGGTTACTTTATCAGTGGGTTCTGTACCACTGGCGTTCCCAATAATCCAGTGACCGGCAGCAACGTTTTGCTTGCGACTGTGACGTTTGCTACTTGTCCGACGATCGGAGGATTTGTGATGGATATGGACAGTGGCGACGATGCGTTCGGAGAGCCCGTGACTGACGTGATTGACCGTAACAACTCTTCCTACTTCCCCACTGATGCTCAACTCACCGACGGCGGCGCCTGTGGTAATCCGACAGCCGTGCAATTAGCCAACATCACGGCCGGCCCGGTTACCCCGATGACCAACGCCCTCTACCCGGCGCTGGCCGGCGCAGCGGCGCTCTTGGCCGCGGCGGGTGTGGCTTTCAAGGGTATGCGTAAGCATTAAGCGGTTTCGTCTCCGTGACCTACAGGGGTAGCCTTGCCGACAGGGCTGCCCCTGTTGTTTTTGCGCTCCGCACCGGAAAGACTATGAAACCTCCTTTTCCTTTCATGTTACGCATCACGGTCCCGGGCCTGGCTTTGCTGATCCTGCCCTGGCTGGCGGCCGCGTCGCCTGGTCCGACCACGCTGTCTATTAAACCGCTGGACGCCATGACCTCGCAAATCATCGCGCACAACCTCGGCACCAATCCCGGCGCACAGCCAGCCATCGCTTGGGATGTTTATTTCAATTTCCCAGAGACGCGTGGACGTCTAGCCGGAATTACCTCTGGGCCGGAATGGGAAGCCATGGACTGCGGTTTTACCTCTCGCATTAGCACGAGCCAGTCCACGCCAGTGCTATCACCCAATAATTATTTCATCCACGGCTTCTGCACCACGCGCATCCCCGCCGGCCTGGTCAAGGACGAGGTGGTCCTGGCCACGCTACATTGGGCTGATTGCAAGGCCGGTTTTGTGGTTGACTTACGCACCGGCGTCAAGGAGTTTGGCGAGGGCGTTAGCGATATCTTCGATGTGAATAATGAACCTTACCTGTTTACCGACGCCGACCTCTTCGACGGCGGGGCCTGCGGCGACACGACGGTGGGCCTTCAAACCACGATGGACAACCTGCTGCCGCAAGCCTCCCCGCTGGCCACCTCGGCGCCCACTCTCGCCCTGCTCGTGGGCGGGGTGATACTGGCCACGGCCGCCATCGCCGCTTTTCTGCGCATGCGTAAGCCCTCAAAATAGACCAAACGGAGGAGATAGATGCGATCTGTACGCACGCTTTGTTATCTGGTTCTTGCGTTGTCGGTGCTCCTCACCTCAACGGCACTGGCCGGCAGCGCGATTGTCACCCTCAACCCGCCGACCGCTTCGGTTGCGGCTGGCAACGAGTTTACCACCGATGTCACGATCAAAGGTTCGGAGGCGGTCCTCGGTTTTCAGTTCGATGTAGTGTATGACGCCAACCTGGTGGAGCTGACCACGTTTGATCTTGGCCCGTGGTTGGGCAGTTCTGGCCGCAGCCCGGCCAAGCTCGGCCCGGCGCTGGCAAAGGACGGCGGACGCGCCACCATCGGCGCGTACACCTTGGGTCAACAGGCCGGGGCCGGCGGCGACGGCCTGATGGTTACGCTGCACTGGAAAGCCAAAGCCAATGGCACGGTGGATTTGCAGCTGGAAAAACTGCAACTGGCTGGCGCCGGCGGCACGGCCCTCCCCGGCGAAATCAGCGAGGGCAAGGTCAACGTCGCCATTGGCAATGCTGCAGCCAGCAGCGGGAGTGGATCGCCCACAGGCCCTGCCAGCGGCTCGACCGCGGCTGGAGCTGCGGGCAACTCGCAGGCGCTGCTTCTGGGCGCGGCCATTCTAGTCTTGGCGATTGTGGCCTATTTCCTGCTGCGGCGACGACAGGCCTGAGCAGGACGCCGCGGCCAATGAAAAACCAGGCTTCACACCGAAGCCTGGTTTTTTGTTGCCATCATCTATGAAAGAAGGGCGGCTCTGTATCCGCGCCGCGGAGCAGGCCCTACCCATTGAGAACTTACCGGCCGTCTACCTACCAGGATGAGACGTCATCGTCATCGGCATCGTCGCTCCAGTCATCGTCCTCTTCTTCATCATCTTCGATGTCGTCTTCATCCATCCAGTCCTCGTCCTCATCCAGGTCGAGATCCAGATCGTCATCTTCCCACTGGTCGTCCGTTGCATCCGCTTCTACCTGTCCTACCTCTTCGTAAGTCAAACAATAGCCCTCTTCGCTCAGGCGAATTGTCTCGGCGCCGCAGAAGCCGTCATCCCAGTTGCCACAGTCTGAGAGGGGGCAGAGAATCTTGGTCATGAATGTGTATCTCCTTCTGACGAGGTCACGCTGCAATCACAGCTTCCACATCTTCGTAGTCATCGTCGCTCTCGTCGAGATCGTCGAAGTCTACGAAGTCGTCCTCTTCGTATTCAAAGTATTCAAATGCCTCGGTGGGCGCCTCACATTCAGGACAGCGGTCTGGCCGTTTTTGCCCTGGTGCAATGTACCCACATTCCATACATTCCCATTCACCCATGTAGTGGGTTTCTCCTTGGTCAAGAGGGTCAAAGTTATTCTAACCGCTTTTAGTGAATTGTCAAACCACCCTGCGACCTTACAAGTTCAAGACTCTCGCGCTTGTCCGTGCCTGTTTGGTCAGCGAGGGGTTGATCGGGGGGCAATGAGGTCCGCATACTGCTGCGCGGCGCGCTCACCGGCGGGCGTCAAGGCGTAGACGCCGCGCGCCGTGCGGTCGAACCAACCGTAATAGTTGCGCTGCAAAATGGCCGCGGTATTACTCAGTTCCAAAGCAGCCTTGATATCTTCCACCGTGCACGCGCCATGCGCATGCAAATGTCCCACGACGCGCAGGACTTGCAGGCGATACGCGGTGACGAGCGGGCGCCGCGTGCTGCCGCCCGTGTTGAAGTCGCCCAGGCGGCCGTCGAACTCCCTGGCAACCTGGGCCTGCTTGCTGCGCCGCGTACGCGACGCCTGCCCGGCTTCTGATTCTAGCACGACTTCGACGAGCGGCGGCTCGATGGCAAAATTGACCGTCAGTAATCCGAGCCCCAGCCGCCGGCACAACTGCTGGACTTCGCGCCACCAGGGTGTGCGCCGCTTGCGGCCTGGCGTTTCGATCGCCACGTAGACGTGGCTCGTCACCTGCTGCCGGCGCAGCCCTTGCAGCACCAGCGTCAGGTTGAACGCCAACTTCATCTCCACGACCACCAGCCGCGCCTCCTGCCGCGCCACAAGATCGCAATCCTTAACTTCGCCGCGTATCTCGTAGCCCTGTTGCTCAAAGAAGCGCTTGAGCGGCGCGTATAGATCGCTCTCCTGCCGTGTTGCCATGGCGCCGATTATAAGCGGCAGCGGGCGTGCAAGGCAAATTGGCCCGAAAGTCGAATTTGCCAAGTCGTTCCGTTCGTCGTAAGATAAACGCCAGCAGGTGCGCCGCGTGCCGGGGTTGGAAAACACCCTGCCTCGCGCTATCTGCCAACGACTTGAGAGAAAAGGGAGCATCACCGGATGAAAAACCTACTGAAATGGCTGCTGCCGCTGGCGTTGATCGCAGTGGCCATCATGATTCTGCGCAAGACCCTGGGCGAACAGAAGGCGATTGATCTGAGCGGAACCGAGAATAAAGGCCCGTCTGAGGCGGAAGCCTTGAGCGAGGCGGCGCTGGGCGGTGAAATTAGCCCGGATCTGTTGAAAATCCTGGTTTGCCCGCTTGATCGAGGGCCGTTGACGCTCAGCGCCGACGGCAAGTGGCTCATCAACCCACGCAACGGCTATCGCTATCCCATTCGTGATGGCATTCCGATCATGCTGATTGACGAAGGGCGCAAATTCCAAGACACGAGCCTCATCACCCAACCGGCGTAGCCCTATGAAACAAGATCTTGACCTGGCCATGGCCGACATGGGGCTGGATGCTTTTGTCCTCACGGGCGACGCGACGCTTGATCCCGACGTGTTCTACATGACGAACGGCGCCCTGCTGGAAGGGGCGATGATCATGAAGAAACGAGGCGAGGCGCCGGTGCTTATTCACAGCCCGATCGAACAGCATGCGGCCGAGCAGTCAGGGCTGGCGCTCATCAATCGCCAGCGCTGGGACTTCCGCGCGATCCTGAGCCGTTTCCCCGATCGCTTCGACGCGATGGTCGAGTATCAGCGCCAGATCCTCAGCGACCTGGGCGTGCAAGGCCGCGTGGCGTTTCTGGGCAAGATGGATGCCGGTTATGCTTACCGCTTCATCGGCAGCCTGCTGCGGGCCATGCCGGCCATTCAACCGGCGGCTGAGTTCGAGTCTATCTTCGAGCGTGTGCGCCAGACGAAAGACGCCGCGGAAATTACGGCGCTGCGCCAGGTCGGCGAGAAGACCACACAGGTGGTGCAAGCCGTGGTGGACCTGATTCAGC
>CAZEPA010000312.1:0-5685 GCA_964513955.1 uncultured Anaerolineae bacterium
TCGCAGTTCAATGCGCGCCTGCGCTCGATCCAGGAAGACTACCCGCCGATGGCCTTCAAAGCGATGATGAACCTGCCCGGCTCGCACGACACCAACCGCGTGCGCTTCTTGCTCAAGAAGAGCAACAACGACAGCGACACGGCCGCGGTGCAGCGCATGAAGGAATGGTGGCTCTTCGCCTTCACGTACCCCGGCGCGCCCACGCTCTACTACGGCGATGAGATCGGCCTCAGCCACGATGGCGTCTTCGCCAGCGGCAAGTATGAAGACGATCCGTACAACCGCGCGCCGTTCCCCTGGCCCGACGCCAGCGGTACTTCGTACAGCTATGACAGCAACGCCCAGGCTGCCGACCTGGCTGGCTTCTCGCGCCAGATGGCGAGCATCCGCTGGAGCTATCCCGCGCTGCAGGATGGCGACGTGCAGCATGGCCTCATCATCAACGACGCCAACAAGCTGTACGGCTTTGCGCGCACCAACGGCAGCCAAACCGCGCTGATCGCGCTCAACCGTGACAACGCGTCGCACCCCGCCACTTTCACCGGCCTCAACGCCGCACCCTACAACCTGCCCAACGGCGCCAGCTTGGTGGATGCTCTCAGCGGCGCGACGACCGTTGTCAGCGGCGGCGCGGTCACCGTGACCGTGTCCAGCAACTGGGGCGTCGTGCTGTTGGAATCGGCCAAGGTGCAGACGCCGGTTGCCGCACCTGGCCTGGCGGCCGTGCGCGCCAGCAACAGCGTTACGTTGACCTGGTCCACCGTGATGACCGACACGACCGGCGGCCGCGAGCTGGCGACCGTGTATGACGTGCATCGCAGCCTCACGCCTGGGTTCACCCCCAGTCCAGCCACCCTGCAAGGCTCGGTCAAGCCGTCAGACGCCAGCTTCCGCTTCGGCGCAGCAGGCGGGCAGTTTAGCTTCAATCAGACCGTGCCCACGGGCAGCACCTACTACTATCAGGTTTGTGCGCGCAACGCGCCTGGCGCCAGCGCCGTCTGCCCCGAAGTGACCGCCAGCACCCCGCAGCAGGCCTCGCTGCAGGCTTCCGTGGCGTTGCAAGGCCGACCGACGCCGCCTGATCCGCGTTGGATCGTGCCGCTCACTGTCACACTCACCATTCCTGGCCAGGGCGCGCCAGCCTACAGCTTTGCACCCACCACCGATGCCAGCGGCATCTTCACGCTGACGGGCATTCTGCCGGGCAGCTATGACATGCGCGTCAAGCACAGCCACACGCTGCAGAATCGGCAGACCCTGACCCTGGTCGCCGGAGCCAATCCGCCGGCCGCGGTGGGGACGCTGCTGGAGGGCGATGCCAATAACGACAACTACGTGACGTTGGTGGACTTCTCGATCTTGGTCAACACCTTCGGCAAGTGCGTTGGGTTCATCGGCTATGATGCCCGCGCCGATTTCAACGGCGATGCCTGCGTCACCCTGCTCGACTTCTCGCTGCTCGCCACCAACTTCGGCGCCGCTGGGCAGACCAAAGTCGCGTCCGCGCCAGCGCCCAAGCCGCTCGCGCAGACCGTGAACCTCGCCCTGGAGCCAGCGGCCGCTTCGGCCGCCGATGGCAGCCTGACCGTGGCCGTGGTCGCGCAGGCCGGGGCTCAACCGGTGGATGGCGTCGCCGTCTACCTCGACTTCGATCCAACGCAGTGGCGGGTGGCAGAGGTGACGCCAGGCGCCGCCTTGCCGCTGACGATTCAGTCCAGCGTTGACCACAAAGCCGGCGCGGTCAACCTGGCGGTTGGCGCGCTAAACAACTTCCCGAAGGGCGCGTTCACCGTGGCGACCCTGCGCCTGCAGCCGGTCAACGACGTGGCGGCGGCGGGCTTCCCGCTCCGCTTCCATCACGACGCGGCCCGGCGCACCGATGTGACCTTCGGCGGCTTTTCGGTCTGGCGCCATCCAACCATGACGGCCCAGTAGTTGGCCTGCTGCGGCCATCATTGACCACGGAACAGACGGACTGCACGGAAGAAGAAAATAGAGCATCACCTTCCATGTGGTCTGTGTGTTCCGTGGTGCATGTTCCGTAGAGACCTACGGTTGCCGGATCGGCCCTTCGTTTGAGCAGCTCCAAATGCAGCACACACCAAACCACAAGGAGCACAGAGAACACAAGGCAACGACAGGTCAGGCGCAAAATTGGCAGGCTTCTTTGTGGTCTTTAATGAAAGGCTCAGCGCCAAGGCGCGAAGACGCAGACGCGCCTTTTTCTTTGTGTTCTTGGTGTCCTCGCGGTAATTTGTTGGACCGATGACAAGGAGTCAAGCGTGTCGTACCAAGACCTTCTGCCCTTCTTTCGCCCTCGCGGAGTGGCGGTGGTGGGCGCCAGCCGCAACCCGGCCAAGCTCAGCTACGCCGTAGTCCGCAACCTGGCGACAGGCGCGCATCGCTTCCCCGGCCCGGTCTACCCGATCAACCCACAGGCCGATGAGATCCTGGGCCTGCGCTGCTACCCCAGCCTGGCCGCCGCGCCTGACCCGGTGGACCTGGCGGTCCTCATCGTGCCGGCCGCGGCTGTACTCGCCGCGGTCGAGGCCTGCGGCAAACGCGGCGTCAAAGCGATCATCCTGATCTCCGGCGGCTTCCGCGAGATTGGCGCGCACGGCGCCGCGCGTGAGGACGAGGTGGTGGCGCTCGCGCGGCGCTATGGCATGCGTCTGCTCGGCCCCAACGGCATCGGCGTCATGGATACGCACACACCGCTCAATACCACCTTCGTCAAGGACATGCCTCCGTCCGGACATATCGCCTTTCTCTCCCAATCGGGCGCGCTGTGCGGCGGGGTCATTGATTGGGCGATTCGCCGCGGCATCGGCTTCAGCCGCCTCCTCAGCATCGGCAACCAGGCCGACGTCACCGAAACCGAGTGGCTGCCCTTCCTGGCCGCAGACGACAGCAGCCAGGTCATCGCCCTCTACCTGGAAGATGTCAAGGGCGGCCCGGCCTTCGTGCAGGCGCTGGCCGCGGCCGCGGCCGTCAAGCCGGTGCTGGCCCTCAAAGCCGGGCGCACGGCCAGCGGGCAGGCCGCCACCGCCTCGCACACGGGCGCGCTGGCCGGCGCGCATGCGGCCTTTCACGCCGCCTGCGTGCAGACCGGCGTCATCGAGGCATCCACCATCCAGGGGCTTTTTCATGCCGCGCTTGCCCTGACTTACCAGCCGCTGCCGGCTGGCAACCGGTTCGCCATTCTGACCAACGCGGGCGGCCCAGCGGCCCTGGCCGCGGACGAGCTGGAAGCGGCGGGCCTGCGCCTGGCGCGCAGCAGTCCGGCCGCACAAGATGCCTTGCGGCAGTGTGTCGCTCCTGATGCCGCGGTGGCCGGCCCGGTGGATCTGTTGGGCGGCGCTCACGCCGTGGACTATGGCCGCGCCCTCGAAGTGGTCCTTGCCGACCCAGCCTGCGACGGCGTGCTGGTCATTCTCGTGCCGCAGGCCCTGGTGGATTCGGTGGGCGTGGTTCAGGCGGCGGCGACGACTGCGGCGACGCAACCCACCAAGCCGGTGCTCCTCTGCCTGATGGGCGCGATCAGCCTGGACGCGGCCAATCAGGCCGCGCACGCCGCGCGCATTCCGGCCTATGTTTTCCCCGACGAGGCCGTCGCCGCCGCGGGCGTGCTTTGGCAGCGCCGCCGTTGGCAAGACCGTAGCGCTGTCATGCAATCCGCGGTACGACAGGCTCACCCCACGGGGGTTCGACACGCTCACCCCACGGGGCCCGAGCTTGTCGAAGGCCCCGCCGCCGAGACTTCCCGACAGCGTGCGCTGGAGGCGGCCCGGGCGACCGGAGAGCACGCGCTCGACGCGCACGCCAGCGAGACGCTGTTGTCTGCGTATGGCCTGCCTACGCCGGCCACCCGCCTGGCTGTCACGGCCCGAGAGGCCGGTGTGATGGCCGCGGAGATCGGTTTTCCGGTCGCGCTCAAGCTGATCAGCCCCGACTTGCTGCACAAGACCGAGGTGGGCGGCGTGCTCTTGGACGTGCGCGACGCGGACGCGGCTCGCGCCGGCTTCGAGACGATCATGGCCCGCGCACGCGCCGCACAGCCGCACGCGCGGTTGCGCGGCGTCCTGATCCAGCAGATGGTGCGCGGCGGACAGGAGGTCATCATCGGCGTGCAGCGCGACCCGACCTTTGGCCCGTTGGTCATGTTCGGTCTGGGCGGCATCCTGGTCGAAGTGCTGGCCGACGTCAGCTTCCGCCTGGCGCCTCTCACGCAGCAAGATGCGGAGGAAATGATCGGGGAGGTGCGGGGCGCACGCCTGCTCGATGGCGTGCGCGGTCAGCCGCCAGCCGACCGCGCCGCGCTTGTGGAGGCCCTGGTGCGCGTCGGCCAGATGGCCGTGGATCATCCACAGATCAGCGAACTCGACATCAACCCGCTGCTGGTCATGCCCGCGGGGCAAGGCGTGGTCGCGGCGGATGCGCGCGTGATTTTGGCTTAAGCGCGCCCAGAATGGGGCAATCTGGTTGCCGGCCTTTGCATGATTTCTTGCGGCTGTAATCGGCGCCGATTACAGCCCGCGAATAGGCTGGTGCTACGAATTGAAATGATCGGGATGGTCGGCGATGAAGAGCCGCAGGCGCTGTTCCGCGCGCAGAAGCGCGCTGGCAACCGCGCCGTACGTCGTGTTGAACTCTGATGCTGCATCCGCCAGGCTTTTGTCTCGCAGCCGGCATTCAACAAACACCTGACGCTGCCAGGAAGAGGTGACGCACCTCAATGCTTCGGTCATGGCCTCATCGAACAACAGGTGATCGCGGTCATGAAAGGCGACGCGTAGGCGGTCGTTGGGATGAAGATTGAAGGGCGATTCATCGGAATTCTCATGCAGCATTTCTATGTCGTACGGCAGCGAAGCGTCGAGCGCCTCATGACGGCGCAGCAGGTCAATCGTCAAATGCTGCGCGACGATGGTCAACCAGGCCACGAAGTCTACATCCCATGGATAGCGCGTGAGAACGATCAGCAGCTTGAGGCACATGGTCTGCGCAATGTCTTCGCTGTCTACTTGCGCTCGGCGCCAGGGCACGTGGTAGCGGGTGAGATAACGCACCACCTGCGCCCTCACGTCGTGATAGAGTGCACGCCAGACGGTTGGGTCGTTGGAAGTCAGCGCCAGCACATGATCATAATGCGTCTCGATCGTGTGGGCGATCACCGTGACGTACGGCTTCCAGCCCTGGTGGGCGACGGCTGCTTGGACCTGCTGCAGGCGCTGCCAGCGCGGGCCGGTGATGTTGTGGACGGCAAGCCGGTTGAGCAATTCTGCGCCATCGTCTACCGGCCATCGGCGCCATGGGGCGCGTTGCGCGGCCCACGCCGCTTCGACAAGCTCAAAACAGAACGCGCGCAGTTCATCGGTGGAAGGAATATACGTGGTCATGCGGAGGCCCTCCTCAGCGGGTGTTCATCAGAGCATCATGACACGAGAAGTAGATTGTGCGACAATCTGAAGACGAAAACAGTGGTCTTGACGACACCGCATCATCCGGGAAATTAGGAGCGCCCGCGATAGGATGGGGTGAGCGTGCGAACCAGCGGCTATTACCATTATACTACGCATGTTACCGGTTTGGCAAATCCGGCGCATCTAGCTGAAGGGTGACAAAAATGACCGATCACATGATCTTCGACGAAACTGATCTCTATTCTGGTCTGGCCGCGCTGCA
>CAZEPA010000313.1:0-4470 GCA_964513955.1 uncultured Anaerolineae bacterium
GGCGTGCCGCAGGCATCGAACTTGAACGCGCCGATGCGCGTGCTCCACTGGCCGGTGGCGTTCCATTCACCTGTGAACCAGAAGGTGCAGTCATCCACCGGGTCAACGCTCATCGAGGCGTAATCGCCGTAGCGGTTGCTGCCGTTGGCGGCTGCGCCCGTGACCAGGGTGTACTCGCCCTGCGGCAGTGTGCCCAGCGGGTCTGAGGACAAACGACCGGCATAGCGCAGCGAAGGATAGATCGTCCCGCTGGAGACGTTGTAGCCCAGCGCGATGTTGCCCGCGCCGTCCATGGCGATGCCGCCCATCCAACGGTTGTCCGTGGTGGTGGGCGCATAAGTGCCTTCTTGATAGAGGCTCCATGCCCCTGCGCCGACCTTGCGCAGCTCGAACCAGCGCACGCCGCCGATGTTGTTGCCGTTGATGTCGGTGACGAAGTTGCCGACCAGCGTCTCGTGGTCGCCAAAGTTGCGATAGGCCAGGCGGTGCATGATCACTTCACGGATCGGGTCCAGCGAGGAAGTGCTGCCCTGTGCGACGCCCGGCATGCCCATGCAGTAGAACGAGGTGAGTCCACAAAGCGTGGAGTCGAACTCGGCCGTCGTGATGTCGGTTAGCTTGGTAAAGGTTGAGTTGCCCGGCGTAGTCCAATCAATGTGGAAAGCATAAATTTCCAGGATGTCACTGTTGGGCAAGCCGGTAGGGCCATGCACTTCGGTGTCGCGGTGGCGCATGATGTAGTCAGGCGCGCCAGCGGGCGGCGCAGTCATGCCATCCAGATCGGCGGGGGTCAGCGCCTGAAAACCAAAGCCCGAGAGCGCAGTGACCGTGAAGCGCTGGAAGGTAGCCGGCAGGCCGGCCAACATCTTGGCGCGATCCAGCGCGAAGGCCGACGGGCTGCTTTCATTCGCGGTTCCGTAGTACGCATCGGGCCATACGCCATACTTGGGGTAGTCGGGGAAGCTGGGCATGGTGAACGAATACGAGTAGTACGCGCCCAACGGGTCGGCTGTCTGCGAGATAAAGACGCACAGCGCGTTCCCCGAACCGAATTCGCTCAAGAACCAGCGGTTGGCCAGTTGGTCATACAGGACGACCGGATCGCCGTTCCCGGTGGCGCAGCCCCCCAACGAGGTGAGGGCAAAGGCCTGGATCAAAGTGCCGCTGACCTTGTTGTAGACCGCCACGTCCGTGGCATTGATTATTTGGATGTAGTGGTTGGCGCCAACGTCGCCGTTCGTGTCCGGCGGGTTGAGGAAGGTGTAGCCCTGGCCGTCGAAGTTGAAGATCGGCACACCAAAGGCATCAGGCCGCGCGGCAGGCGCCGCGGCTTGCACGGGCAGCAGCGGGTCCGGGCCGCCCTTGACGTCGAAGTTGGGATCCAGGTTGGCGTTGAAATTCATGCGCGGATTGATCTCACGATCAAGCGTAGGCATGATCACGGGCGCTGGCAGGTCACGTGCGGCCAGCGTCAGCACGGGCGTTACGGGATCGCTGGCGATGAACTGGCCGATGGGGGCCTCCTGCTGGCTGGCGCCGAGCGGGCTGACCGCGCTGCGCTGCCCGGTCAGGGTTCTGGTGCTCGCCATATCAGATGGCAGCCAAAAAACCAGGCTGACGACCATCAGAATCGCGAGGGCGCCGAATAACTTACGTGCGTACTTCATGTCGTATTCCTCCTACTGACGAACAAGGTTGCGAACTCTCTTATGGGGCGGTTTTCTTGAACAGGGATTGGGTTAGCTCTGCAGCCGCGGCGGAGACCTCTTCCACCGACGCTTGACCATAGAACGCCCGCTCGACCTCTTTACTGGCAGCGTCTTCGATCGCCGGCCAGTTGGATATGACTGGAACCGTGCGCAAGGTGGGCACGGCGTCGAGCCAAACCTGGCTGTGGGCCGGCTTTTGGGTGGGGTCAAGGAAACTGGCTGACTCGGCTACCGCGCGCAGCGAGGGCACGGTGCGGCCGGTGCGGGCTACAATTTCCTGGCCCGTGACAGAGTTGGCGTATTCGATGAATTTCCAGGCTGCCTCCTTGTCCTTACCTTTATCGGCCATGCAATAGCCGTCGCTGTGGAGAACGCTGGCGGGCTGCGATCCACGGGGTAGCGGCGCCACGTCCCAATCGAAGTCTTTGATCGTGCGCATGGTCGGTACCGAGCGCCGGCTGTTGAAGTACATACCCAGCGCGCCGCTGAGGAAGCGGCTTTGGCTGTCCTGTGCAGCCTCGGCGGCTGCGTCCGGAACGACCTTCTCCTTGACCTGCAAGTCCACGAACCATTGGAATGCCTGGCGTGCGGCCGGGCTGTCCAGGCTGAGGCGAGTTGGGTTGGCTGGATTGTCCACCAGCTCGCCGCCGGCCTGCCAGATGAAGGGCGCCAGGCGATAGAGGATAGGATCCACGCCCACGCCATACTGGTCGGTGACGCCGTCGCCGTTCTTGTCCAGGGTCAACGCCGTGGCGGCGGCCACGAAGTCAGCCCATGTCCAATCGTTCGCCGGATAAGCCACGCCGGCCGCGTCGAAAAGCGCCTTATTGTAGTAGATCACCAGGCTGGATACATTTTGTGGGAGGCACCACAGCTTACCCTGGTAGCGAAACGCGTCCAGGGCTGGCTGATAGAAATCGCCTTCCTTGATCACCTGGCTTTTGGCCAGGTATGAGCCAACATCCCCCAGCGCGCCCTCATCCGCGAACGGCGCGATGCGGCGGTAGTTCAAGAGCATCACGTCCGCGGGGGCGCCGGCGGCGAAATCCGCAGCCAGGCGGCGCAGATAATCGGCATCGTCCGGCACGTAGCGCAGTTCCACCTTGTAGGCCGGGTTGGCGGTCTGGAAGGAGTCCACGAGCTTCTGGTAAGCATCGTACTCCTCTTTGCTGCCGGAGACCATAAACGCGGTCGAGTGCTGGATCGGCGCAGTGGCGCAGCCTGTCAGGGCCGGCACAGCCAACAACAGGGTGAACAACAACAGGGTCAATTTCCGCATCAGCTTTTCTCCAAGAGTGAAGCGATTGAATTGTCGCTCAGAAAGAGCGGCTGCAAGACAAAGAAGATCACGATGATCGGGATGGTCATGAAGGTGGCCCCGGCCATCAACAGCGGCCAGTTCGTTGCATCAAGCTGTTTGAGAATCTGTACGCCGATCGGCAGGGTATAGGTTTGCGGTCGGTACAGATACAGCACCGGGTTGGTGAAGTCGTTCCAGAACAGAACGAAGGCCAACATGACGACTGCGGCCACCGTCGGTCGGGCCATGGGCATGGCAAGCTCCCGGTAGGCTGTCCAGGCATCCGCGCCTTCGAGCCGCGCCGCCTCGTACATTTCAACCGGCGTGCGGCGAAACGTCCAGAAGAAGATTAGCACCAGCAGCGGCCCGCCGCCGGCAAAGGCCGGCAGGATCAACGACCACGCCGTGCGCAGCAGGCCAGCCCAGCTCAGCATCTGGTAGCGGAACAGCCAGACGGCCGATGGCGGCACCATGAGCAGGAACACGGTGGCTATCACGAGACGGTTGCGCCAGGGGTCGCGCAGCTGCGAGAGGCCAAATCCGCCCAGGGACGCGGTCAGCAGCGTCAGCGGCACGGAGACCGCGACGACGAGCACTGAGTTGAGCAGGTAACGGGCCATTGGCACCTGGCGGAAAATCTCCACGTAGTTGCCCCACTGCGGGTCGGCCGGCCACCACTCGACGGTGCGCGGGGGCGGCAGTCCCACCGGCCGCAGCGATACGACCGCCATCCAGAAGAGCGGCAGAACGAATAGAATCGCCACAATCACCCCGACCGCGGCCAAAACGACGAACCGCGTGTGTTCTCGCCTGGGACGCGACGCTGGGCTTGGCCGGCGGGCAAGCGGTCCGCTGGGGGGCGGCGATGGGACATGCGCTTCTCTCGGTTCAGGCGACGTCGTCATGTCTGTTCAATCCAACCAGGTTCACAATGCCCAGCACCAACAGGCTGGTCAGCAGGTACAAAACCACCGTCATTGCCGCGGCCACGCCAAAATCAAACAGGTCAAAGGCCAGTTCGAAGAGCATCAGCGGGATGTAGGTGGTGGCGTAATAGGGGCCGCCGTAGGTCATGACAAAGGACGGTGTAAACGTGTTCTGCAGGCTGACCACGATATCACGAAACGTGAGAACCAGCAGCCACGGCGTGAGCAGCGGCAGGGAAATACGCCAAAAGGACTGCCAGGCGTTCGCGCCGTCGACACGTGCTGCCTCATAGTATACCTTAGGAATGGTCTTGAGGCCAACCAGCAGCAGCACCATCCCCTCGCCAATGGTGAATAGCGCCATCAGCACCAGGCTCACGAGCACCGACCGCTTCATGCCCAGCGACGCGGACAGCACGCCGCCGACGAAGACGCCCGCCAGGAGCGCCGCGAAGCCGACGCCCACGTCGTAGAAGGCGATCTCGTCGTTCGTGAAGCCCAGGGTCTCGAACAGCAGGCGCAAGGTGAGGTTCGC
>CAZEPA010000313.1:4480-5683 GCA_964513955.1 uncultured Anaerolineae bacterium
ATCAGCACCAGGCTCATGCGCGCGGTCGTCGGGTTGAGCAGCCAATCAGGCGTTGGCAGACCCACCGCGTGCAGCACGGCGTTCAAAGGGCCATACAGCGGGTTGAGGATCCACAGCCAGATCAGGGCGTACGCGCCTTCGGGGAGGATGGTCGGCAGAAAAATCGCCGCGCGCAGCCCGCCGAACAGGCGGCCGCCCTGCTGCAATAAGAGCGCCAGCAGCAAGGCGCCGAGCAAACGCAGCGGCACGGCCAGGAAGATGAACTGCAGCGAAATGCGCAGCGACAGCCGCGCCAGCGGCGAGCCGAGGAGCGCCCGAAAGTTGTCCAGGCCGATCCACGTCGGCGACTGGATCGCGTTGTACCGGGTGAAAGCCACGACCAGGGTAATCAGGGCGGGCAGGACGATTAAGATCAGGGAGCCAAGAAAAAACGGAATCAAAAAGAGGCGGGCTTGGGTTTCGTAGGGAAGAAGCGACCAGATCTTTGGCCCTTGAACCACGCGCGGTTTTTGAGAGCGGAGGGGCCGCGGATTTGTCGAAGACACGCTAATCACCCCAGGCATGTGATGGACTGCACGGCGCTTGATGTGGCGCTAATGACCACACCCGAAGCCGCCAGTCGTGCACCGATGATGGGCGTTCTGGCCTGCAGGGGAACCAGGCCAGAACGCCATGAATGACACCGAACCGTGAAGAGCTGCCGTGTGACCGCCGGCGATCATGAAGCCGGCGGTCACAATCGGTCAGGCCCTCTGACGGTCTTGCACGGGGCTTAGCGCGCAGTGCGGCGGCGCAGCGCCATGCCTGCCACAGCCAACAGCACCAGGGCGAAGGCCAACGGCAGCCACAGGTTGCTCGACCCTGCACCGCTGTTCAGGCTGCTCAACTCCACGCCGGTCGGCGGGGTCGTCGGCGTTGCGGTCGGGGTCGCGGTGGGCGGCACCGGGGTATTGGTCGGCGTCGCGGTCGGCGGCACAGCCGTTGACGTTGGCGTCGCCGTGGGCGGCACAGTCGTCGCGGTTGGGGTGGCCGTGGGCTGCGCCGGCTGGCAGCTCTGCACCGTGACGTCGTCCACGTCCCAACCGACATCGCTCACCGAGCTGTCCGAGCCGAGGCGCATGCGGAACTGCGCGGTCTGCCCGGCCAGGCTGCTGACGTCGGCGATGGTTTGGAAGTAGACGGTCCCGTTGCACCAGGCCTGCA
>CAZEPA010000314.1:0-5680 GCA_964513955.1 uncultured Anaerolineae bacterium
CGGCGTCTGCAAGGCTGGCAGGAAAAGGCGCTGCGCGACCTGCGCCACGTCCGGTTTTAATGGCAGCCGGAAGCGCGCGCCTGGCTGCGCCAACAACGCATGGCGCTGGCAAGCCCGTCTCCGCACCAACGCTGGCAGGCCGCGGCCGCGCTGCGCGGCGTCCCGCTCAGCGGCCGCGATCTAACGGCCCTGGGCGATCTACTGCTCGATGCAGAACCGTTTGTCCGATGGGAGGCAGCGATGGCCTTGAGAGATGTGGGCGGTCAAGCCGCAATCGGAATCTTATAGCAGATCCTCGCTGGCGATAGTCCCATCGGCCTGGCCGCGGCCGCCGAATCATTGGCCGAGCTGGGCGCGGTCACCGCGATCCACGCCTGGTCGAGTTGACCCAGCACAATGACCCGGGCGTACGGGCCAGCGCCTGCGCCGCGCTGGGGCGGCTGGTCCAACCACAGGACGCAGAGGTCATTCAAGCGCTCACAACTGCGCTGAAGGATTCCATCCCCGGCGTACGCCAGGTTGTCGCGCAGGCGTTGGGCCGCGTCGGATCGCCCCTGGCCGTGGCCTCGTTGATTACCGCGCTGCGGCGGCGCGATGAGTTCCGCCTGGTGCGACGCGCGGCCACGTGGACATTGGTCAAGCTGGGGCTGGATCCGTTGGCGCTGGAGGCGCTATCCGAGGCGCTATCCGACAAGGATGGGGAAGTGCGCTAACTGGCTGCGCAAGGGCTGGGGCAGATCGGCCACGCCAAAGTGATCAACTTTCTGCGGCCGCTGGCAGAGGATTGGCACGATATCGGGCGCGGCACCGTCGCCATGGCTGTCATCAAAACGATCCAGGAAATCGAGGCCCGCAACGCCGAACTGCGGCCGCCGACGCCCGAAGCGCCGATTGAGCACGGCGAGGAGAGTCTGACCGAGCGCAAGCAGCGCCTGGGTCTGGCGCCGGCTGCGCCTGAACCCGCGCCGGCCGCGGCCGCAGAGTCCTTCCAAGTAGAAACGCCCGCGCCAGCCACCCTGCCCACGCCAGAAGCGGACGCGAGCGCGGCGGCCATCATGGCCGCCGCGGAACCGGCCGCCATGGCCCCCGAGTCGGTCGCTGTTCCACCGCCGGCCGCGAGCGCCTGGTAGAGGCTATCACCTCCATCCAACAGGACTTCGAGCGCATCCTGGTCCTCACGCACATCGAAGAACTGAAAGATCAGTTCCCTGTGCGCATCAACGTAGTCAAAGGGCCGGGGGGGTCCAGCTTTTCGATTAGCTGATCTGGTCGCGATCATACCAGACGCGCTTCGCTCGGAGGCTGAGCTGATTGCAGCGCACCCCGGTCTCGTTAACCGCTTTCTCTGCCACGAATCCCCGGGCCTTTTCGTGTGCATGCGCGCCATGCGCGGCAAGAGTCCGCCCCGCCTTCTCGGCCACGGATTTCACGAATTTACTTGTCAAGAGCCAACTTTGAGGCACTGCAACGTCCCCTCCCTACGCGAACGCGATTTCGGGCACGTCTTCGAGGCCAAAGTCCAGGTCAGGCTCACGCTCGTCATCGAAGGTGGCCCAATCGCCGGCCTCGACGCCCCGGTCGCACAGGGAGCGGTAGGTGCAGAACTGGCAGCGTGATTCATCGGAGGTGAGCGGCCAGACGGCGTCATGCCGCGTGGCGATCTCTTCGATCAGCGCGGTGAGGTAGCGCCGATGGGCCTCATGCTGCCGCGCACTGTAGGCCAGGGTCTGCGGCCGCTCAGGGTCATTGGCAAACCAGTAAACCATGCGCACTTGCTCCGGCGCGATGGCGCCCCGTCCCAAGTCCGCGCCCGCTTCCACCAGGACGAAGGGATAGACCCAGCTCTGCATGCGCTGCGCCAACTGGGCGCGCGTGGCCGGCCGGCGGCTGGTCTTCCAGTCCACGATCAGCGCCTGGCCGTTTTCCTGGATGGCGAGCAGGTCGTAACGCGCCGCCACCCGCTGACCGTTGACTACCGTGGAGAGCACCTCTTCAGCGCAAATCAGCCAATCGGCGTGCGCGCCGGTCATGAGCGGCGTGGGCAAGCCGGGCGGCGGTGAGGCCAAATAGGCCTGCCACCAGCGGCGCAGGTCAAAATCGTGAATGCCGGCGCTGATGCGCTCGGCCGCGACTCCGCTGATATGGCGCTGGATCAGGCGGTGAAAGCGCTGCCCCAACTCCTGGTAATGCTCAAAATCGAGTAGGGGCTGCGATTCCAACGCGGGCCAGGGCTGATTGAGCAGAAAGCGCAGTTGAAAACGCCGCGGGCACTGCGTGTAATCTTGCAGGCTGCCCTGGCTGAAGGTCAACTCAGTCAGGGTCGGCGGGCGACGAACCAGTGCGGGCTGGGTTGTGTAACCGGCCGTAACCGGTGTTTGTGGTGCCATTGCGCAGGCCTCCCGAATCAGGCGTTAGCGTGGCATCCAGGGTAAGAAGCCTCGGATGCTTGGGGTCGGAGTCGAAACCGGTGTTGGGGTTGGACGCGCGGGGCAGGCCACATGCAGATCAAAACTACCGATGGCGCCCTGGTAGCCATCCACTACCAGATAGTACGTGCTGGCGCTGTTGGTGGTGTAGTTGAGGTAACGATCGCCGTAGGCCAGGCACATCGAAGGTAAGGCGCCTGACAGCAGGAAAATGTCAAGATCAGGCCCTTGCGGCGGGTAGATCAGTTCGATCATCACCGGCTCGTTGGCATCAAGGGATAGGGCGTACACCCGCTCCGGCCCGCTTTCCAGCCAGTCCGGACGGCAGGCATACTGGCTGATCTGACTGGCCGCGCCCAGGTTGGCATCGCTAACCTGCTGCCAACAGCCGACGGGCGTGGCGAGCGAGAGGTCGAGGCCGGGGGTGGCTGTGGGTGTGGGCGTCGCGGATGACGTGGCCGTCGCCGTCGCGGTGGCTGTCGCCGTGGGCGTCGGGGTTGAGGTCGGCGGGCGCGGCGTGGCCGTCGGTGTGCGCGTGGGCGTGGGCGTGCGCGTGGGCGTGGCTGTGCGCGTCGGCGTCGGGGTGATCGTTGGCGTGGGCGTGTCGGTGCCTACGGCCGGCTGGTAAGCCACCGAAAGGTGCGCGGCCTCATCTGGCCGAAAATCGTAGGTGAAAAGGTCAAGATAGGCGCTGTTCGCGCCGCGGCTGACCGCTAACACAACCAGGGCCTGGCCGCTGGCCCAGCCCGGCCGGCTGACAATTTCCTGGATCACGGGCGCTACGTCTGGCGAGTTGAAGGCGGTAGTCGGTGTCGTCACCACGGTCCAGTCAATGTGGGCATTGGTGCGCGGTCGGAGATGCGCCAGGACCTGCGCATGATCGAAATCGGCCGCATTGTCGCTGGCTTCGCCGACGAGGGAGACGGGGATCGGAATGCCGGTTTGCCAGAGCGCCGGGTTGAGGGTGAGGGTGGCGCTGACAATGATCACCCCTTGCGGAATGGCGACGTTCTGAAACCGCCATCCATCCACGTAGTTCACCACGCTGCGGCCGAAACGCTGTAGGATATCGCTGTTCAAATTGGTGGGCGTCGTATCCACCTTGACCGCGGTGTCGTCCAGAAAAGCCGTGACCGCCGCGTTGACGACGGTGGCCTGCGGCGCTGCGGCCTGCGCGCGCAGGGCTGGCCGGCGGTCGGGACTCAACAGCAAGAGCAAGCCAACCGTCAAGAAGAGCAAAAGCCCAAACGCAGGCTGAAAGAACCACCATCGGTCACGCATGAGCGCATTGTAGCACGAGAACGATGAGCGCAGCAAACCGCAGTCGCCGCGGCTATCGTTGGCTCAGTAGACCATGTCCCCGCGCACAAAGGCCGCCGTGCGGGGATCGTGGGGCTGTTCAAAAAAGTGCGCTGTGTCGGCCATTTCGATCAGGCGTCCACCGAGCAGCAGGCCGGTATGATGGGCCAGGCGCCGCGCCTGAAACACGTTGTGCGTTACCAGCACCACGGTCAGACCCTGTCCGGCATTAGCCGTGCGGATGATGTCTTCGATGAGGCCGACGTTATAGGGGTCCAGATTGGCCGTCGGTTCATCGAGGAGGAGGACACGGGGGCGGATGACCAGCGCTCGCGCCAGCGCGACGCGCTGCATTTCGCCGCCAGAGAGCAGACGCGCCGGCTGTTGGGCAAACGAGGCCAGCCCAACCTGCGCCAGCATGGCATCTACCTGGCCATCAGGCACGATGCCCCGCAGTTCCAGCCCATAGGCCACGTTGCGACGCACGCTGGTGCGCTGCAACACCGGGCGCTGGAAAACGGTCGTCACCTGGCGACGCACGGCCAGCGGCGCGGACCCATGCACCGGCTCGCCGGCAAAGCGTATCACCCCAGCTGTGGGTGGCTCCAGGAAGTTCAGCAGGCGCAGCAGGGTTGTCTTGCCGGCGCCGCTTGGGCCTACCAACGCCAACACTTGCCCCTCGGGCACAACCAGGTGCGCGATGTCCAGCACCGTGCGCCCCTGGTAGGCATGTTTCAACTGCTCAATTTCGTACAGGTTTATCATCAGAAAAGCGCCTACGATCTCCAGCCGCTGCACGATCCACTTTGACCTCGTGGCCGCGATCGCCTCCCCTTCTCCTCTCCGCCGTGCGGAGAGGAGAAGGGGCCGGGGGATGAGGTGAGGCCTCAGTTGCCCGCCTGCACATCTCCCCTTCCCCATTCCGCACAGCGGAGAGGAGAAGAGGTCGGGGGATGAGGTAAGGCCTCAGTCGCGGCCCTGCAAGCGCAGCAAGATCAGATTGGCCGTGAAGGCCAGCGCCAGCAGGATGACGCCCAGGGCCAGGGCCAGGGAGAAATCACCCTGACGCGTCTCCAGCACGATGGCCGTGGTCAGCACCCGCGTCTTGCCGGCGATGTTGCCGCCCACGAGCATGACCGCGCCCACTTCCGAGATGATGCTGCCAAACGCAGCCACGATCGCGGCCACCACGCCGATGCGCGCCTCCATCAGCACAGCCCAAGCCTCCTGGCGTGGGGTGGCGCCCAGGGCGCGCACCTGCAAGCGCAGGCCTGGATCCACACCCTGCACTGCGGTCATCGTTAGCCCGGCCACGACCGGGAAGGCGATGATCGTTTGCGCCGCGATCATGGCGTTGGGCGTGAAGAGCCAACCCCACGCGCCCAGCGGCCCACTGCGCGAGAGCACCAGGTATACGAGGAGGCCAACCACGACCGGCGGCAGGCCCATCCCCGTGTAAAGCAGCGCCGTCACCAGCCCCCGCAGCCGCACGCGGCCCAGGCCGAGAACCGCGCCCAACGGCACCCCGCCCAGTGTGCTGACCAGCAGCGCCAGCCCCGTCACGCGTAACGACAGAGCAATGATCGCCGCCAGGCTGGCGTCGCCGGCGGCAATCAGGCGCAGAGCCTGGTCGAGGCTGCGCAGGATGTCATTCATGCGGCTACTTGCTCGGATTCGGATAGAACAGCGGCTGTCCGAATTTGTCAACCCCATAAGCGCCGATCAGTTTTTGCGTTTCCGGCGCGAGAATCCAGGCCACAAATTTGTCAGCCAGTGCGGCATTGACGCCCGGGTGCATCTGCGGATTGACCGCCAGCACACCATACGGGTTGAGCAAACTCTTATCTTTGTTGTCAGCCAGAGTGGCGCCGCCGAGCAGAATGGTCAGGCCGGGCAGCTTGTCTTTCATGGACAAGAAGGTGCCTCGATCGCTCAGGGTGTACGCCGGGCGTTCA
>CAZEPA010000315.1:0-1919 GCA_964513955.1 uncultured Anaerolineae bacterium
GCCAACTTTCAACATCACGCCGTCTGGACGCCCAGCCATAACCGGCTTGAGATCTATCTGCTGGGCTTGGAGATGCTTTGGTCACGTTTGGATTTGGATATTCTCCACAGCACAGACTTCATCCCGCCCCAATGGAAGCCGCGCGGCTGCAAATCGGTTATCACCATCCATGACCTGGCGTTTCTCCATTACCCACATTTCCTGACCAAAGCCAGCGCCCGCTATTACGGTCAGATCGAAGACGCGGTCAAACGCGCCGATCACATCATCGCGGTCTCCAACAGCACGCGGCGCGACATCGTCAATCTTCTGGGCGTTGACGAGCAGAAAATCACGGTGATTTACGAAGCGCCCAACCCGGTTTACCTGCCGATGGATCGCAGCCACGCCTTGGCCCAGGTGCAGGCCCGCTACGCCTTGCCCAATGATTTCATCCTATTCGTCAGCACCATCGAACCGCGCAAGAACGTGCAAGGGCTGCTGAGGGCTTTTCGCCGTCTGCTCGACGACTATAAACTCGATGTCTCCCTCGTCCTGGCAGGATCCAAAGGCTGGCTTTCCCAGGAAGCCTACGATTTGGTCAATGAGCTCAAGCTCAACAAGCAATGCCTTTTCCTCGGCCCGGTTGAGGACAAAGAGCTGGTCTTTCTCTACAATGCGGCCCGCTGCCTGGCCTACCCTTCGTTTTACGAGGGCTTTGGCCTGCCGCCGCTGGAAGCCATGGCCTGCGGCACCCCTGCCGTCGTGGCGAACGTCTCTAGTTTGCCGGAGGTGGTGGGCGATGCTGCGCTGTTGGTAGCGCCTAACGACGTAGAGGAGTTGACCGTCGCGCTTTGGCGTCTGCTCACCGATGACCAGGTGTGGACAGAATTACAGCAAAAGGGATTCAAGCGCGCCGAGCGCTTCTCCTGGGCGCGCGCCGCGCGCGAAACCCTTGATGTCTACCGTTCCATCAGCGCGCAGGATCCAGTGGCTGCCGCGGAGCCTTGAAGCGAACCTGATGGCCCGTCTCCTTGTTCTCACACCACAACTGCCCTTTCCCCCACACCAGGGCACCACCATCCGCAATTTCAACCTGATTGCCGGTCTGGCCCAGCGCCATGACGTAGACCTGCTGAGCCTGACGCAGCCAGGCGATCCACCGCCCGCACAAACGCCGCTGACCACACTGTGCCGCCAGATCCTTGCTCTGCCCGCGCCCCCGTCTCGTCCGGCGTGGCGTCGCCTGCTCACCACGGTCAGCTCGCCGCTGCCCGACATGGCTTTGCGCCTGGCCGGCGTGGCCGCGTTTCAGCAAGCCCTGCTCAACCTGGTGCAAACCACGCCCTACGCGGTGCTTCAGGTGGAAGGCATTGAAATGGCCCCCTATGCACGCTGGCTGCAGCAGCAGCCGGCCTGGGCCGCAGCCCGTCGCGACGGCCAGCCCCGCCTGGTGTTCGATGATCACAACGCCGAATTCCTTTTACAGCAGCGCACCGCCCTGGCCGACCTGCGCCGCCCGCCGCGGTGGGCTGGCGCGGCCTATTCCCTCGTGCAGTGGCGCAAGCTGGCCGCCTATGAAGCCGCCGTCTGCCGCCAGGCCGACCGCGTGGTGGCCGTTTCTCAGGCCGATGCGGAGGCCCTGCGCCGCCTGCTGCCTGCGATCCACGTGACCGTGGTGCCCAACGGGGTTGACCTGAAGACCTTCGCACCCGGCTGCAGCGCGCCTGCGCCAGAGATGCGATCCGACGCCGTGGTCTTTAGCGGCAAGATGGACTACCGTCCTAACGTGGATGCGGCGCTGTGGTTTGCGGATGAAATTTTGCCCCGCGTGAGCGCCCACCGACCCACCGTGCATTTCTGGATCGTCGGCCAGCAGCCGCATCCGCGCCTGGCGCGTTTGGCTGGACGACCGAATATCACCGTAACCGGCCGCGTGC
>CAZEPA010000315.1:1929-5664 GCA_964513955.1 uncultured Anaerolineae bacterium
GTCGGCGCGGCAGTATGCGTCCTCCCCTTCCGCATGGGCGGCGGCACCCGCCTCAAGGTCTTAGAGGCGCTGGCATTGGGCAAGGCCGTGGCATCCACCACCCTCGGCGCCGAGGGTTTTGGGCTGCGTGACGGGCAAGAGCTCCGCCTGGCCGACACCGCCCCGGCCTTCGCCCAGGTGGTGCTCGAACTGCTGACAGACGCCGCGCAGCGCGCGCGGCTGGGCGCCCACGGGCATGCGTTCGCCGCGGCCCACTATGGCTGGGAAAGCATCGTGCCGCAGCTCGAAGCGGTGTACCCCCCATGAGCGACCCCCTGACCTGGTCAGCGCCGGCCCAGGCCGCCCTGGCGGCTCGCCATCAAGCAGAAAATGCGCGCAGCCAGCGCCGCAGCGGCCGCCAGATCCTACGGCTGCTCCTGCTGCGCGCATGGGCCCCTCGCGGCCGCCAGGCCGCGCCGTCGGCCGCGAACATCAGTCAACCGCCAGACCGCGTGCTCGTCATCCGGCCCGATCACCTGGGCGACTTGCTCTTTACCACGCCGACACTGCATCATCTACGCCAGGCCTGGCCCGCCGCGCGGATCACTGCACTCGTTGGCCCGTGGGGCCAGGCTGTGTTGGCCGGTCATCCGGCCCTGGACGAGATCCTCACCCTGCCCTTCCCTGGCTTCAGCCGCCAGCCGGCCGCCAGCCTGACCGCGCCCTATCAGCTGCTGCGCGCGGAGGCCGCGCGCCTGGCCGCCCAGCGCTTCGACCTGGCGCTGATTCTGCGCTTCGACCATTGGTGGGGCGCATGGCTGGCCCAACGCGCATCCATTCCGCACCGCATCGGCTTTGCCATTCCCGAATGTGTTCCCTTCCTGACCAGCGCGGTTCCCTACGCCCCGCGCCAGCACGAAGTTCTGCAAAACCTCACGCTGGCGGCGGCCGCTACGGGTCAGCCGCTCGTTGCGCCTGCGCCTTTGCATTTTACCGTGACGGAGGCCGCCGCGGTCTGGGCCGAAGCCTGGCTGCACGAGCACGAGCTGATGGCGCGGCCGCTGGTGATCTTGCAGCCAGGCAGCGGCGCGGCGGTCAAACTGTGGCGGGTGGAAGCCTGGGCCGCGCTGGCAAGCGTCTTGCAGGCGAAAGGGTTGGCCCTGCTGCTGACCGGCGGCCCTGCGGAAGCCTTGCTGGCGCAGGCCATCAATGCGCGCCTACCGCGGCCTGTGCCCTCGCTTGTGGGTCACACCAGTCTGGAGCAGGCGGCGGCCCTCTTTCAACGCTGCGCGCTGGTCATCGGCCTGGACAGCGGCCCCATGCACTTGGCGGTCGCGATGCGCGCGCCCACCATTCATCTCTATGGCCCGGTGGACGCGGCTGCCTTTGGCCCGTGGGGCGATCCGACGCGCCACCGCGTGTTGACATCAGGCTGGGCCTGCGCGCCCTGCAACCAGCTTGACTTCACAGACGCGTCGCTGCCTCTGCATCCCTGCGTGCGCGCCATCACCGTGGAACAGGTGTTGGCCGCGCTGCCCAGCGCGTTGGCCTGACGCAAACCCCACTCCGCACATATTCTTGTGTACATGCTGTGTCTGAGGTACAATGTCAGGCATGACTTACTCTGTTCAATCACGCACAAAACGATATTCATGAAAACAGACATGCAGATCATGCTCGAAGAAGACAAACACTGGTGGTTTGCCAGCCGCACACGGGCCGTCCTGGGTCTCCTCGATCGCTTCTTGCCCGCCGATGCCCAGCGCCTCGTGCTGGACGTGGGCTGCGGCGCGGGCAACATGGCCCATCACTTGGCTCATTATGGCCGCGTCACCGGTATTGACCCCAACCCTAAACCGTTGCGCGTGGCGCGCGCACGCGGCCTGGACGTGCGCGAGGGCACCGCTGACGCCCTCCCCTTTGCCGATAACACCTTTGGTCTGGTAGCGCTGCTTGATACCGTGGAGCATGTGCCCAACGAGATCGGCGTCTTTGCTGAATGTCACCGGGTTCTGCGTCCCGGCGGCCATCTACTGGTCACGGTGCCAGCCTTGATGTGGCTGTGGAGCCAAAACGACGTCATCAACGCCCATCAGCGCCGCTACACCGCGCCCGAGCTGACGTCCAAACTGCAACAACAAGGCTTCCAGGTCTTGCACACAAGCTACAACAATTTCTTTGCCTTTCCCTTGGCGGCCGGCTTGATCTTGCTGCGTCGGGGCCGGGCCGAGCCCAAACTGGCGTCGCCCCATTTTGATGAAGACGCCTACCAGGTTGAGATGGAAGCCGCGTCGCCCCTGGTCAACGCCCTGTTGAGCAGTGTGGGGAAAGTGGAGGCCGCATTGGTCCGTCGCCTTTCCCTGCCCATCGGTACATCCATCATTTGCCTGGCGCGTAAGTAGAAAGGTTCGGCGCATGCCAACTCAACGCCGCGATTCGCCGGCTGATTTCTCCTGGGCCTTCTGGCTGCTGGACGGGTTCCAGGGGCTGCGTCGCGAGATGGATCAGTTCTGTCCGCCAGACGAATTCTGGGCGCACATGCATGCTTCTGAACGCGAATTCTTACTTGCCTGGCAAGTTTTGATTGACGACGCGCTCGAGCGCAACACGCGCAAATCGGGCGCTCGCGCCGACGGCGAGGTCATTGTGTCCAAGCGCCAGAGCATTGACATTGAATTCTAACGCCTATGGCCTGATTCTCCTCGCGGCCTGGTTCCTGCTCACCCTCGGCGCATGCGGCCCCGTCGCCGCGCCCACGATGACGCCGACCTGGACGCCCACGCAAACGCCTCTGGCTGCGTTCACGCCGACGAACACCCCAACCGAGCGACCGACCCCGACCATGACGCCGACTGCCCGCGCAACGCCGACCGCCACCACACCCCCCACCTTGACGCCCACAGCCACGGTCACGCCCGGCCCCACCCCCGATGGAACAGTGCGGACGGCGAACGTGCCTATTCTGATGTACCACTATGTCTCTGAGCCGCCAGCCGATGCCGATATCTATCGCCGTGATTTGTCCGTGACGCCCGCACAATTGGCCGCCCAGATTGAGGCCATGGCCGCGGCGGGCTTCGTCAGCGTGCGCCTGAGTGATCTGATCAGCTACCTGGCGACCGGCCAGCCCGCCTTGCCCCCCAAAAGCGTCGTGCTCACCTTTGACGACGGCTACCAGGACAACTACGACCACGCGTTTCCCCTGCTCAAGCAAGCTGGCTTCACGGCCACGTTCTTTATCATTACCGATTTTGTGGATGCCGGGCGCGCCGGTTACATGACCTGGGATGAGCTGCGCGCCATGCACGACGCCGGCATGGACATTGGGTCTCACTCGCGCAATCATCCTGACCTGGCCGGCCAGCCGCTGGATTTTCTGGTCTGGCAAGCGCTCGGCTCACGCGAGATGATCGAAAGCCGTCTCGGCTTCACGCCGCGGGTCTTTTGCTACCCCAGCGGCCGCTACGATGCCCTGGCTATCCAAGTGGTGCAGTCGGCCAATTTTTGGGGCGCAGTGACCGTCCGTCAAGGCGCCACGCACCGCAGCGACCACCTCTTTGAGCTGACGCGCGTCCGCATCCGCGGCAGCCACAGCACCGCTGATGTCATGCGCCTGCTCACCACCGCCTGGTAGCCGCGCGGCCCCTACGCCGACTGTCGGCTGCATGACGGGTGCATTTCCTTTTCGGGGCGTAGCCCATGCAGGTTATACTGAGTTGTCAAATTGGTTATTCTGAGTTGGCGACGATTGACTGG
>CAZEPA010000316.1:0-1383 GCA_964513955.1 uncultured Anaerolineae bacterium
GACGCTGGCCTCACCGGGCGCAAGATCATCGTGGATACCTACGGCGGCGTGGCGCGGCATGGCGGCGGCGCGTTCTCCGGCAAGGACCCGACAAAGGTGGACCGCTCCGGCGCCTACATGGCCCGCTACATCGCCAAGAACGTCGTGGCCGCCGGCCTGGCCGACCGCCTGGAGCTGCAGATTTCCTACGCCATCGGCGTGGCGCGGCCGATCTCCCTGAGCGTGGAAACCTTCGGTACCGGCCGCGTGGCAGACGAGCGCATCGTAGAGCTGATCCACCAGCACTTCGACCTGCGTCCGGCCGCGATCATTCGTAACCTCGACCTGCGCCGGCCGATCTACCTGCAGACTGCCAGCTACGGCCACTTTGGTCGCCATGACCTGGATCTGCCCTGGGAACGGACCGACAAGGCCGCCGCCCTGCGCACGGAAGCGGGACTGGTGTAACGAAGAATTCAGAAGGCTGAACGCTGAACGCTGACCCTGCGATCCATCGTGGGGTCAGCGTTTTGCGTTGGCGGGGCATGGAGGGCAGATCAACAGGTGTTTCATTCAAGATCTCCTGCGATCAGGCGTTGGCGGGCGGGGGTTGTTCGTTCGCCTGGTCTGCTTCCAGCCAGGCGTGCAGATGCTGTAGGGCCAGCGGAATGCCTGCGACCCGGCTGTCGCGCTGCAAAAGTCGTTCGAACTCTTCGATTCCCGTAATCACATCCTGCCTGGCGTAGGTGAGCGACAGGGCCTTCTCCAACGAGACCAGACCGGCGGCCGTGTCGCCCAGGCCGAGCAACGCCTGGGCAAGGCCGAAATAACCGCCATTGGCGTTGGGCAACGCGGCGCTGAACGCTCGATAGTGCTCGGCAGCCTCAGCATACCGCTTCTCGAGCAGCGCCAGGTCGCCGTAACGCAGGGGAAGGAATGGGTGGTCGGGTTGGAGTTGCTCGGCGGCGGCCAGGTCAGTCCGGGCGCGTTCCGCATCGCCAGCCCTGATGTAGGCGCTGGCGCGGTTGCGGCGCCACATGGGGTTGTCAGGAACCAGTTCAACGGCCTGCGTGTAGTATTCCAAGCTCCGCTCAACCTCCTTGCGCCGCTCGTAGGCATCGGCAATGCGTGTGACAACGTTCGCCTGGCCGTTAGGTAAACCGAGAGCCTGAAACTGCGCAAGCGCCGCGTCATAGTGGGCCCGCGCCTGCGGGTACTCGGCCAGTTGAACATGCACGTCGCCCAGGCTCTTGATGCAGTTGGCTTCGCCCAGGCGGTCGCCGATGTCCCGGTAGATCGGCAGCGCCTCCGCATAGCGCGCCCGCGCCTGCGGGTACTCGGCCAGGCTCACATGCACGTCGCCCAGGCTCTTGATGCAGTTGGCTTCGCCCAGGCGGTCGCCGA
>CAZEPA010000316.1:1483-5661 GCA_964513955.1 uncultured Anaerolineae bacterium
ACATGCACGTCGCCCAGGCTCTTGATGCAGTTGGCTTCGCCCAGGCGGTCGCCGATGTCCCGGTAGATCGGCAGCGCCTCCGCATAGCGCGCCCGCGCCTGCGGGTACTCGGCCAGGCTCACATGCACGTCGCCCAGGCTCTTGATGCAGTTGGCAAGCAGTGAACGATCCGATCCTGCCTGCAGCAGGGCGGTCTCCAAAGCCCGCCGCGCGCCCCGGTACTCACTGTAGACACTCTGGTACAGCCCGTGGCAGTAGAGAACCCAGCCGCGCGCGCGGCCGGCCAGCCGGCCAGCCTGGTCATGCTCCAACCCGGCCTGTACGAGGGCGAAAATCAGAGGATAGCGGAAGGTGTTGTTCCACTCGGCGCCCCACTGCCACACCTCATCCGCGCCCCGCTCTGGAGCGGCCAGCAAGCGGTGATAGATGCTTTCGATGCGCAGACGCGGGTTTGGCTCGGCTTGTGATGGGAAGATTGATCCTTCGGGGTGGGTTGTGTTGGCCCCATCAGAAGCATGCAGGAGATCGAAAGGCAGCTTGTCGGCCAGCATCGCCTGGGTCGCGAAGTGATCGGCGGCGCGTGCGCTCCATATCCGGTATTGGGCTGGCCGATTCGTCCACAGGTCGGCCAGCAGCGTGTGGCGCGCCAGCTCGTGCAGGGCAAACTGCCCCTCTCCCCAGGGCTGCACCAGCGGCATCAAGGGCAGCACCGTCAACAGCTTCTGGGCGCGTGCGGCGGGCGCGTCCAGGATGGCGGCCAGAATCTCCGCATCGAACCAGTGGGGCACGGCCGCTGCGGCCAGCGCCTCGGCCAGCTCTTCCGGCAGGCTCGCGGCAAATTGACGGGTGGCCTCGCCTGGATCGGAGACGGATGGCGTGTTCACAGGCCAAAGCTCCAGGTGCGTAGCGCGGTTAGTTTGAGCGCGATAGCATAAGGGTGGCCGCCTTCGGTATGACAGTACGCGCTGATCGTCTCGCGCGTGACGTGGGCGCCCACGTGCTCCGCAAACCGCTGCCAGTCGTCGGGGTTGTGAATCGGGCCAAGGATGTGGCGCTGGCAGCAGCGCTCCCACGGAGTCAGGCCTGACTCGGGCACCTGCTGTCCGGCCAGGATGAGGCGCAGGGCAGGCGTATGCTGCACCTGGGTCAGGAAAACATCCTCCATCCACCCGTGCAGCTCTTCACTGACCAAGGCCTGGCGTTCAGTGGTGCCTGCCCGGTTGTAGGTATCAATCAGGATGACGGCCGGCCTATCCGCCGGCAGGTAGGCTTGCGCATCTTCGAACCAGGCCAGGGCCAGCTCGTGCATCCGCGCGCGGCGCTGCGCCGGGTTCTCCGGCAGGTTGATCTGGCTGCGGGCGAAGCCGATCTGCACGTTGCGGCTGACCTCGACGGTGGCAGGCATGGCCAGGAGGCTGAGCGCCTTGTGAAAGCGGGGAAATCGTTGCCATCCCCATTGGTGGCACAGAGCCGCCAACAGGTCCACGGCATCCACACCCCCGCGATCGAGCTTGATCAGGGCCAAAGCGTGACCACGTTCTTGGATTGCCGCCTGGTAAGCTTCGAGCAGTAGGCTCTTGCCGTAGCCAGAGCCTGCCTGAAGCAAGAGGATACGATGGCGGGCCGCGGGCTGCAAGAGATCTTCAAGCAGCGCCTTCTCGTCCATGCGATTCACAAGGAAGCGGCCGGTTTGCATGTTCATAGGGATAGCCTACTCTCGATTCGCTGCAGGTCTGCGACGACTCCTTCGCGTTGGGCAACCAGGACATTCCGCCGCCTGCTCAGGACCAGCCTCTCTTCACTATCTTGCGAGTGTCCCAAGTCGGCGGCAATCGCCGCGAGGCGATCGGTCAGATCATCATACTCGGTTTGCAGCTCAAGCTGCTGTTGGCGCAGATCGTGCTGCTCGATCTCTCGCTGAGAGGCCGGCAAGCCAGGATGTCCAGCGGGCAGCCGCGGCTCCACGGCCGACGTGGGCCAGCGGTCCAGTACTTCGATCGTGTTATTACCAATCTGGAGGTTGTTGACCACGTTAGCGCCCCGCAGCACTCGGACCAGAGAGCGGCCGATCTGCACATTGCCGTGAATGCCGGCCGGCGCCGCGGGGGGACGCTGCACCCGGGCGTCCAACCAGGCCAACAGCAGAAGGACCAGGGCAAATCCCACGCCTGTGGCGAGCAAGCGCGCCGGCGTCATCAGGTTGTTCCAGGCCTCTTGCAGCACCCAAGCGGCCAGCAAGTTCCCCAGGACGCCGCCGATGGCCCCCAGGCTCAAGTTGACGAAGCTGCGCAGAAAGTGCATGGTTGGCGTCAGATCTTACTGCATGTGATAGAATGAATCAGTCTCATGATACCACAAGCCCGACACGCACACAATTGGGCATGATCGGCGGGGCGCATTTCAAACTGGGGGCGGGTCCGGCGTCGAGCAATCGAAATCGCAGCCTGTCCCGTAGGGACACCTGACCTTAGCCGGTCATCCATGATCGCACCCTCCATGTCCGTCCCGTAGGGACGGTTGAACTCCTCTCACGCAGGCACGTCGGGGCGCCTCATTCAATCGTCCCTACGGGACGACGGGCGCGGGGCGTTGCCGGTCTCAACTCAAGGCGTCCCTCCGGGACGATTGTATTTCAATCCTGGGGCAAAACACGCCCCGATTTCAGGCCCAAGCGCAGCGCCTGCCCCCAAACTGAATTGCGCCCCGCGCGCAAACGACTGGGATGGCGCCCTCTGCCCTATTCAGCTTTCAGCTTTCCTCATTCCTCATTTTGGCTCTGCATTTTGTACTCTGTACTTTGTACTTTGTACTTTGTACTTTGCTTACGTCGTAGGTTATAATCAGGCAGGCAGCCGCGTGGGGGCTGCCGTGTCCGCTGCTCCAGGATCAATAGAAGGGCTTGAACGTGCGCGCACTTGTCACCGGCATCGCCGGCTTTGCCGGCAGCCACCTGGCCGCTTATCTCCTGCGCCATACCGCATGCGAAGTGCACGGCATCGTGCATCGGCATGATTGGCGCATCCTGGATTTGCGCGAGCAGTTGACCCTGTGGCGCGGTGATTTGCGCAACCCGCTGTGGGTCAGCGAGGTGATCCAAAAGGTGCAGCCTGACTATTTGCTGCACCTGGCGGCCTGGTCCGATGTGGGCGGTTCCTGGGAGCAGCCCTGGACTACGTTCGAACTCAATGTGCAGACGCAGCTCAGCCTCCTGGAAGCGGTCAGGAAACAGGCGCCCACCTGCCGGGTGCTGGTCGTCGGTTCGAACGAAATGTACGGCAAAATCGAGGCCACGGATTTGCCGATTGATGAGGAGACGCCGCTGCGGCCGCACAATCCCTACGGCGTCAGCAAGGCCGCCCAAGATCTGATGGCGCAGCAGTATTTCTTCAGCTACGGGCTGCACGTGGTGCGCGTGCGCGCGTTCAACCAGGTTGGCCCAGGCCAGAGCGATGACTTCGCGGCGCCGGCCTTTGCTCGCCAGGTGGCGGAGATCGAAACCGGCCAGCGGCCGCCGATCGTGCGCGTGGGCAACTTGAGCGCGCAGCGCGATTTCACCGATGTGCGCGACATGGTGCGCGCCTACTGGCTGGCCGCGCAACAGGGCGCGCCCGGCGCAGCCTACAACCTGGGCAGCGGTGAACCGCGCAGCATCCAATCGGTCCTGGATTTCTTGCTCGGCGCGGCGACGCGGCGGATTGAGGTGGAAACCGACGCCAGCCGCCTGCGCCCCTCGGATGTGCCGGTCAGCTACTGCGATGCGCGCCATTTTCAGGCCGTCAGCGGCTGGCGGCCAGAGATCAGCTTTGAAACCAGCCTGACCGATGTGCTCAATGACTGGCGGCAGCGCGTGCGGCGTGTGTAGGAGGTCAGAGACCGGAGATTAGAGACCGGAGACCAGAGATTAGTATCTTACCAGTGAAATCCTGGTACAGCGAGCAAGAAATTCTAACGCGAAGCCGCAAAGACTCAAAGCCACAAAGCGTTTTCTTAGCGTCTTTGCACCTTGGCGTCTTTGCGTTGAAGTTCGGCAGTATAACGACATCACAAGGAGACAAAACGAATTCGATGGCACAAAAACGTGCGCTAATTACTGGTATTACCGGCCAGGATGGATCGTACCTGGCCGAGTTTTTGCTGCAGCAGGGCTATGACGTGGTCGGGATGATTCGCCGCATCAG
>CAZEPA010000317.1:0-5633 GCA_964513955.1 uncultured Anaerolineae bacterium
TCGACGCCGACAAGACCTACAAGGTGGCCGGCTGGGCCCCGGTGGCCGAGGACGCCGCCAAGGCCGGCAACAAGATGGTGTGGGATGTGGTCGAGCAATGGCTCAAGGCCCGCGGCGGCAAGGTGGCGCCGCGCCAGCTCAATACGCCCAAGCTGGTGGGGGGTGCGCTGCCCAACCCCGGCTACGCCGCCTGAGGGTTCGGCACCCGTTCAGGGTGCTATGATTGAAATAGCTTATGGCGCTTGATGGATAAGCGCCGGAGGCCATTTTGATCAGAAATTCTCATGGATGCTGAAACAAGTGGGGCGCCGGATTTCGAGCGCGAGCACCATCGCCTGGATGCCCTGCTGCGCGCGCACCTGCTGGCCGTGGTGGGGCAGGACTTTGCCGGGGCGCAGCAAAAATTTGTGCGCTGGCACCGGGGCCTGCTGCGCCACATCGAGATCGAGAACACCCGCCTGCTGCCCCACGTGCCCGCCGGCGCCCGCTGGGACGCCCGCATCTACCTGCTGGAGCACGAGCGCATCGCCCTGCTGGCGCAAGAGCACGCCGCACGCATGGCCGCGCTGGCCCAGCGCGCGCCGCGCGGCGAGCCCGCCCGGCGCCGCGCCGCCCTGGCCCTTCTGGACGCCGCGCACGCGCTGCGCCACCTGCTGGAGCACCACCACCAGCGCGAGGAGATGGCGTTGGCGCATGAACTGCCCGCTGCGCTGCAAGCGGCGGCCTGGGCATCAGGGTGATTCGGGTATTGGAACGTCGGGAAATAAAGTTCGGGTAGCTTCTCTTTCGATAGCTGTTCACGCTTGTTGGACAGGCGCTAGAGTCTGATTTGATACTCAATCAAAACCCATCGACCGGTGCCCAACCCACCAGGTTCATCTGCTCGTCCAACAGCGCCACCCAGCAGTCCAGCGTCTTGCTGCTGACCAGGGGCAGGTAGCGGAAAATAATGATCTGACCCTAATCTTCCCCTGCGCGAGCGCCTGCATCTGTCCCGGCCGGTACTGGCGAGCTACCTGCGCACCAACCCCCGCACGCTGGAAAACTGGGAGCAGGGCCGGGCCAAGCCCAACGCCCAGGCCGCGCTGCTGATCCGCCTGGTCGAGAAGTTTCCAGACACGGTTGACCGCCTGGCCGCTGTTTGAATCGTCTGCGGGCTGGGGTGCCCGGCAGGCCAAGCGGGATGGCCAATTTGCGGGTGATGGACTGTGATCTACCCTAGTCAAGCGCTGCGGGCCGGTGCAATGCTCAATCAAAACCCATCCACCGCCGCCCAGCCCACCAGGTTCATCTGCTCGTCCAGTAGCGCCAGTGCGGTGTGGTCGCGGTGTTTCAAGTCATCTGTCCCCGATATCAGCGCTCAAAACGAATCCAGTGCCACGAAAGCCAGCGGTGCCGCAGTCGTGGCGTCCAGCAGCACCGTCCACACCACGCCCTTGCGGCCCTGGATGGGCAGATATTTCAAATTGGCCACGGCGCGGCCCGACTGTGCCACGCCCGCGCGGATCAACGCTGCATCCTTGGGAAAACGCCCCTCCAAATCCGCTACGGGCCGCGCCGCCGCCAAGATGGCTTGCCGGCCTGCCGTGTAAGGTTGCCAAAGCTCGGGCCGCGCCGCCACCGGCACGCCATCCAGGGCCTGCATGGTGTAGTCCACCACCTCGCCACCCACCAGCGGGCGCAGCGACAGCCAGGTGGGACCCGTCAGCGGCAAGGCATCGATCCCCGCCGGCGTGCGCGGCAGCAGGCTGGCTGGAATGTCATTGGCGTGCACCACCCGAAAGCGGTTGTACTCAAACACCGCATGCACCGGCCGTGCCTCGTAAATGGTGTGCAGGCCATAGCCCAGCGCCGCCAGTTGCAGCACGCCGATCACCGAGAAGTCCAATACCTTCTCGCGCCGCGGCTTGCGCGGGTTGAACACCACGAACGTGATGAGCGGCCCGATCACCACGTCCACCCCCGCCACCAGCCAAAACAACTCGCGCCCGCCCGAAAGCGCCCGGAAAGGCACCCGATACCACACCCAGAACACCAGCGCCGCTGCCATGGCCGCCACGCCCAGGCTCAGTGCCAGATGAACGGCCAGCGCCCGAAATTTGTTTTTCCAGAAAATCATGTCCATTCCTCACTTGCGCCGCTTGCTCACCCGCCGGCGCCGATGCGGCAGGCATCCTTGTGCCGCGCCGCATCAAAGTCCACCATCCGCTCGCCATAAGCCACCATTCGCGGGGCGGCGCTGGACGGGCGGTTGAGAAGGCTTTCCGCCGGCAACCCACCGGCCACCTCGATCGATGACAGGTCAAGCAAGGTCGAATACAGCGCTCGGGTGGTGTAGGGCAGCTTTTCATGGGCCTGCAAGCGTTGCCACACCTCGGGTCGTCGTGCCCGCAGTTCCTCACTCAGCCAGACGAACACCGGTACCCGGTACGCTTCCTCGCTGCGGCGTGTACCGCTTTGCGAACTGCAGGCGCCCATGCTCGGGTCCACGCCGTGATCGGAAAAATAAGCCACGGCCGCACGCCCGCCCACGCCCCGCACGGCATCCAGAATTTCGCCCAGGATGTGATCGGTATAGCGAATGCTGTTGTCGTAGCTGTTGTTCACCGCATCGCCCGTACGGGCCTGCTGGGTCTCACCGCTGTGTCCGGCGCCCTGGCCCGAAGGCTGGAAGTGATCGAACGCGGGAGGGTAGCGCTGCGCGTAGTCGAAGTGGCTTCCCAGCAGATGCACCACGATGAACTGGCGCCCGCCCTGCTGCAGCGTCCGGCGCAACGGCCCGAGCAGGGCTTCGTCATACGTGTTGCCTGCGGCGTCGTAGGTCGACGGGTTTAAAAACAGCACGTGATCGGCCCCATGGGCGTACAGCCCGATCGACGTGTCATGCCGTCCCAACGGCGCCTGATTGGAAAACCAGAACGTCTGGTAGCCCACCTCGGAAAAAGCCTTGACCAGCGACGGCTCCGCATCCAGATCCACCCGGCCGTCGGGCCGCAACACCGGGCGGCGCGACAGCACGTTCGGCACGGCCGAACGTGTGGCCGTGGACAGCGCCACCACATCGGAGAACAAGGCCGCGCCCGGCATTCGCGCCATGCGCGGTGTGGTGTCGCGGCCGTAGCCCAGCGCGCCCCAGTGGGTGGCGCTGGCCGATTCGCCAATCACCAGCACGACCAGATCAGGCACCTGATCCGGCTTGGCCTGAGTCGCGTGCAGGCTGCGCGTGGCCAGGGTGGTTTCCAGTGTCTGCAGGCTGCGCCGCTGTTGCCGATAGTGGCTGACTGCAACCCACAGGTTGACGGGAAACGTGTTTTCCCACTCAACACCCCAACCATGGCTGCCTTGCCCCAACACCGTATCCGCCGCGGACGCCGTGCCGATGGCGGGCTGGCTGCCGCCCGGCCAGTTGGACCACAACAGCAAGGGCAGGCCGATGGCCAGCACCCATGCGCGCGAACGGCCGCGCCAAGCCACCTTTTGGCGCCAGGCCCAGACCATCGTGGCGGTGTACGCACCCAGCCAGACCAGGGCCAGGGCGCCCAGTTGAAACCCAAATGCCGAAGCGAAGTTGGTTCCCTCGTCCCAACCCGTTTCCCAGGCCACGGCCACGATGTGCGAGGCAATGGGGGTGCCGAAATTCAGGCGCACCCACATTTCCACTGGCCAGATCAGGGCAAATGGGATGGCCGACGCCATCGCGAGCCACATGCGCGACCAGAGTGCAAACCAGAGTAGCCAGAAAAAAGCGCCCAGGCCGACCGAGTCGATGAACGAAGTCAGCCCTGCGGGGCCAGCCCTCCATGTCGCAAAAAAACTCGGTATCCAAAGAGCCAGCAGAACCCCCGCGAACGCCCATGGTGCCGCAAGGCGAACGCAGCCATCTTTTGAATGATCCATGGATATGCGGTCTTGGCTCATTGGCTGGCGTTCAACGGCACCGCAACGGTCGCGTCCTGGCGAGTCGAATCGACTGTTGAAGTTGCATATGGGCATTTTCGCTGTAGGCGTGGCGGAAAATTTCAAGCTCACGGCACGCCTCCGGGTCCTGATCGTGCAAAAACAGTGCCAGCACATACTGCCGTTTGACCGCTCGCCACGGGTAGCGCAGCGCCACACGTCGCGCCCGCTCCACGCTTGCGGCATCCGCTGCTTTCGCATCGGCCAGAGTACGCACCAGGGCCGCCACGTCGTCGCCAATCGGCACGCGCCGATCGAGTGGCGCAAAATCAGCCATTGCAGCGTCGCCCGACAAAGCGGCGCGCATGGGCTCTTCTGCCTGCGTCTGGACCCAGAGCAGCGCCACGCCGAGGATGGAGCAAATTGCCAACAGCAAAGCCACCGCCCAGGGGCGTGCTTGGCGCATGGCCGGGGCATCGAAACGGGCCACGTGCCCGACAAGAATTCCCGCAGGAATCAGGAAATAAGCGTATGCGTGGGGAAACTCCAGCAAACTGTGCAGCGCCACCGGGCTGAGCATGAGCAGCGGGTGAAATCTGGCCTCATCACGCAGGCTGGCATGTCGCACCAGCCATGCGGCGCACGACAACGTGAACACCAGGGCCGCCGGAATGCCGAACCAAAGGGCAACATCCAGCGGCAAGTTGTGCGCGAAGCCCACCATGCGCCCACCCGGGTAAACCGGCGCCATGGCATCCTGCCCCGCACTGACCTGCAGCCAGCCATAACCTGTCCATGGCTGCGCTTGGGTAGCCGCAAGTAATTGGCGCCAGATGAGAAGCCGCGATTGGCTCTGAAGGTCGGTGGCCGCGCGTCCTGGTTCGGCTCCCAACCATGCTGCCAAGTCCTGGAAGCACGCCCGCGCCACCAGCAGCAGCAGCAAGGCCAGGCCGAATTGCAACACCTGGGCGCGGTTGTGTTCCACCCAGGCCGCACGCCACAACCACATCAGCAGCACCAAAACCAGCGCCACCAGTCCCGTGCGTGAGTCGCTGCTGAGAACGCCAAACGCCAGCACGGCCACCGCCAGCCAGAACACCGAAGTGCCCACCTGGCGCTGTGCCCGCAAACAACCCAGGCCGGCGATGGCCATCACCAGCAGCGTCGCGTAGTGATTGGGCTGTACCAGGTTCGACAGCGCGCGCCCACTGGAGCCGCTCACCCACAGGCCGTGCGGCAGCCCCAGCCACTGGATGGATGCAAGCGCGACGCTCGTCAATGCGCCCAGCGTCAGGGCCAATCCCAAGGCGGTCAGCACGGCATCGTTTTTGACCTGGGCACTGGGGCCGCGCCAGCCCAGGGGCATCGAAAAATGCGACGGATTGGCGCCCACCGCCCCGGCCAGCAGCCACAGGGTTGCAAACAGAACGCCGGCGTAAAAATCAGTCTGGAACAGCAAGCGGCTCAGGGATGCATCGATGACCAGCGCCGCCAGCAATGCCGCGGCCGGCACCACGATGGCTGCTGGCATCCGAATGTGCCCGGCGCGCAGCAGCGGCATGGCGCCAATACACAGGCCTGCCCCCGCTGCGAACTCGTTGTAGAACGACACCCAGGGGTCGTAGTGGTTGGGAACCAGCCAACCAAGCGCCAGGATGAAAAACCCGAAAGTCAGAAACCGCAGGCGATCTCAACTCTGAAGTGCAACACCAGTGGTTGAGAATCAATGAATCGTA
>CAZEPA010000318.1:0-5622 GCA_964513955.1 uncultured Anaerolineae bacterium
CAGTGGCTCAATATTCAACGTGATCACTGGCTCAGTTGTGCTGATGAATCAACACACATGTTCGCGCTGCAATCGGGCGATGTGGATCCAGAACCTGCTGTGTCCTCAAGCGCTCGGGGCACCACGGAGGCCATTTGTGCAAACGCCCTGATCTCGGCTGTGCTGAGCACACGCCTGCCGGGGCCTGGAACCCGCTATGTCAACCAGAATCTGTGCTTCCTCGGGGCCGTTCGACCCGGCGACAGGCTGACCGTGCGGATGCAGGTGACCAGCAAGGACACGGCCAACCACCATGTCACGCTGGCCTGCACCTGCACCAACCAGGAGGGGGTAGCGGTTTTCCAAGGCCAGGTAGAGGTCGTGGCGCCCACCGAACGCTTGGAACGAACGCGCACCGTGTTGCCGGAAATCCACCCGAATGCGCAGGGCCGCACAGGCCTGCAAAGCCTGCTGGCGCACGTCGCGCACTTGCAACCGATTCGGGTGGCCGTCGCCCATCCCTGCGATGCCCCCAGTCTGTCCGCTGCGCTCGAAGCACGCCACGCGGGGTTGATCGAACCGGTGCTGGTCGGATCACGGGCGCGGCTGGAAGCAGTCGCCACAGAGGCCGGGCTGGATCTGGCCGACGTCACCATTGTGGACACACCCCACAGCCACGCCGCCGCGCAGCAAGCCGTAGCCTTGGCGGCCAATGGCGAAGTCGAAGCCCTGATGAAAGGGAGTCTGCACACCGACGAACTGATGTCCGCGCTGGTTTCGGCAGCAGCGGGGTTGCGCACCAAGCGCCGGGTCAGCCATTGCTTTTTGCTACAGACACCGGCCTATCCGCGCCCGTTCATCGTCACCGATGCAGCGATCAATATCGCCCCGACTCTGGAACAGAAGGCAGACATCATCCGCAACGCCATCGAGCTGGCGCAGGTGATCGGCGTGCGCGAACCCAAGGTCGCAATCCTGGCCGCAGTCGAGACGGTCAGCCCGACGATGACGGCCACGCTGGACGCTGCGGCGCTGTGCAAGATGGCCGATCGCGGCCAGATCACTGGCGGCCTGCTCGACGGGCCGCTGGCCTTCGACAACGCCGTCTCCATCGCCGCTGCGCGTATCAAGGGGATCGTTTCCGAGGTCGCCGGGCAAGCTGACATCCTCGTCGTGCCTGACCTGGAGAGCGGCAACATGCTTGCCAAGCAGTTGATCTTCATGGGCGGCGCAGCCAGCGCCGGGATCGTTCTTGGAGCCAAGGTGCCAGTCATTCTGACCAGCCGCGCCGACTCGCGTGATACACGCATCGCCTCATGCGCGATCGCACTGATGCTGGCCCACCACTATCGGCTGTCACCCCCTTGAGCGGACTTGTTAGCAACTTAACCACCCCTTTGGAGGAAACACCATGCAGTACTCATTCTCTGGCCGCGTAGCCCTGGTCACCGGTGCAGGGTCTGGCATTGGCGAGGCCATTGCCCGGCTGCTTGCAAGCAACGGCCTGAATGTCGTCGTCTCCGATGTCAGCGCCGACAATGCGCAGCGCGTCACCAGCCTCATCAACGCCGAGGGCGGCCACGCCGTGGCCAACGTGGCCGACGTGGCATGCATCGATGAGGTCCAGGCTGCCGTGGCCTGCGCGGTCGATACGTTCGGCGACCTTCATTTTGCCGTCAACAACGCCGGTATCGGTGGCGACCAGAGCCCGGCGGGAGAACTGGACCCTGCCGCCTGGCGCCGGGTGATCGATGTCAACCTGAACGGCGTGTTCTATGGCCTGCGCCATCAGATTCCCGCCATCCTGCGCTCGGGAGGCGGCGCCATCGTCAACGTCTCCTCCATCCTGGGGGTGGTGGGCGACGCAGCGAACCCTGCGTACGTCGCAGCCAAACATGGCGTGACCGGGCTGACCCGCTCGGCAGGACTGGCCTATGCGTCCAAGGGAATCCGGATCAATTCGATTCATCCCGGTTACGTGCGTACGCCCATCCTGGATTTCCTGGATGAATCGGCCCTCCAAGAGGCCGTTGGCCTGCATCCGATCGGTCGCCTGGGTACACCGGACGAAATCGCCCATGCCGTGGCGTTTTTGCTGTCGGAAGGAAGCAGCTTCCTTGTGGGCACCCAGCTCATCGCCGATGGCGGCTACACGGCGCGCTGAGTCTGAAGACGATGAGACAGCAGACACCCCCGCACACCTCGGCGAAGTCGCGCGGACGGCGCGCAGAGAGGACGACCTGATGGACGTCACCATGGCCCGCTCCGGGCGCCGCGAACACGGACTGATCCTTGTGCTGAACTGCGGTTCATCCAGCATCAAGTTTGCGGTGTTCGATTCCTCGGCCGCGCCACTGCCGCGTCAGGCATTGTGGAATGGCAAGGTGCAGGGAATCGGCGGCGCCAACCCGGATTTCGGAGAGACCGGAGTTGCGCCGTTCTCGATCGAACTGGACACGGCACATCCGTATCGCGCCGCACTGCGCCTCATCCGCGATCGTGTCAGCCGGCGGCTCGACGGCCGCCGGATCGGTGCGGTCGCCCATCGTATCGTCCACGGCGGCAGTAAATACTTCATGCCCGTGCGCGTGGACGCGAATGTCCTGGCCGACCTCAAGGGCTACATTCCTCTGGCCCCGCTGCACCAGCCATTCGCGCTCGAAGCCGTGGAGATCCTGCTGCGGGAGCAGCCAGATCTGCCACAGATGGCCTGCTTCGACACGGCCTTCCACCACACTTTGCCCCAGGTCGAGAAGGTCCTGCCGTTGCCCTATGCCGCATGGGAGCGCGGTCTGCGTCGGTACGGGTTTCACGGCCTGTCGTATGAGTACATGGCAGTGGCCTTGCCCGAACGCCATGGCGACGCCGCGCGCGGTCGCACCGTCGTTGCCCATCTGGGCAGTGGCGCCAGTCTGTGCGCCATGCGTGGACTCAAAAGCGCGGCCACCACCATGGGCTTCTCCGCGCTTGACGGCCTGATGATGGGCACCCGCACCGGCGCGCTCGATCCGGGTGCGGTGCTCTACCTGATGGAAATCGAGAAGCTCTCACTGGAGCAAGTGGGGCGCGTCCTCTATCACGAGTCCGGCCTGCTCGGCGTTTCGGGAATCTCGGCCGAGCCGCGCGTCATTGTCGGACACGAGAACGATGCAGGCGAAACGGGGGAGCGAGCGCGCTTGGCACTGGCCCTTTACGTGCGCCGCATCGTACGCGAGATCGGGGCCTTGGTCGCCGTGCTGGGTGGCCTGGACATGCTGGTGTTCACGGCGGGTGTCGGTGAACACAATGCGTTCATTCGCGAGCGCATCTGTGCGGCGCTGGGCTTTTTGGGCATTGCCTTGGATACCGATGCCAACGCCAGCCACGCGGCGAAGATTTCCAGCGATCACAGTCAGGTCACCGTGGCGGTCGAGCCCACCAACGAAGAGTGGATAGCCGCCAGCCATGCGCTGTCCTGCCTGGACAGGGAGAAGGCGCGATGACGATCGATGCCTTCCATGGATTCACGCTCGCCATCCTGCTGTTGTTCGTGGGCAAGGGCTTGGTTGCGCGTTGGGGCATCTTGCGTCGATACAGCATCCCGGAATCCCTGGTGGGCGGCTTGGCCTGCGCCCTGGTTGTCTTCGCCCTGTACTACGGTGCGGGGATCGTCATCAGTTTCGATCTCGAAGCGCGTGACGCGCTGCTGCTGTACTTCTTTGCGGCCATTGGCCTGGGTACCGACGCCCGCACGCTGCGCCATGGTGGACGGCCCTTGCTGATCCTGTCGGGGTTGGCCATCGGGTTCATGGTGCTGCAGAACCTGGCCGGGATGGAGATGGCACGCGCCTTCGGCCTGGATCCGCGCACCGGGCTGATGGTGGGATCGATTTCCCTGACAGGAGGCGTGGGCACCACCTTGGCCTGGTCCGATCACTTCGTTCACAACCTCGGCATTGCGCAAGCGCAGGAACTGGGATTGGCAGCGAACATGATCGGCCTGATCGCGGCCTGCACCATCGGGGGCCCAGTCGCAAGCTTGCTCATGCGTAGGCATCGGCTTCAAGCCTCTGGGGACAGCGCCCTGGAAATTGGCACGCTGCACAGGGATGAGCAGCATGCCCGCCTGGACTACTACGGCCTGCTGCTGGCATTGCTCTGGCTCAACTTCGCCTTGATGTTGGGATACGGAATCAATGCCTTGGTCGCGCGTACCGCCGTCACGCTGCCCGCCTTTGTGGGCTGCCTGCTGGCCGGAATTCTCCTGCGCATGGCGGCCGACTGGATGAGGCCAAGTGGGCGCGGACGTTTATGGAACTGGCCGAGCATGCAGCCAGGCATCGCCCTGGTTTCCGACATGTCATTGGGCCTGTTTCTGACCATGGCGCTGATGGGACTCAGGCTCTGGGAACTGCAGCCCGTGCTCGCCTTCATCACGGCGGCGATGCTGGTGCAGATTGCCTTGGTCATCGCATTCGTTTTGCTGATTGTTTTTCGGGCAATGGGCAAGGATTACCAAGCCGCCGTGGTGTGCGCGGGTTTCGGCGGTATTGCGCTGGGATCTACCGCCACTGCCATCGCCAACATGACGGCGGTGACTCGGGAGCATGGTGCGGCACGCGAGGCGTTCATTGTGGTGCCCTTGGTATGTGGGTTCGTCATCGATATTGCGAACGCACTGGTAATCAGCCTGATGGCCGGTTAGGCGAAGCGAAACAGCGGAGCGAGCTGGCAGATGGATACATCGCTGACGCGCTGGCGAGGCGTCGTCGCCCAGGAAATCGCAATCGACTCCCGTTTTCAAGCAAGGGGCTCTTTCTACTTGTGCAGAAATAGAGGTAATACGCTTTGACGAATAAAAAGAACGGCAATATCGACTCAGCCATCAATCCGAAGTTGGATGGGGATGCCCATGTCGCTTGGGCACAGGCTTGGTCGTCTATTTCGCCGGAGACATCGTTGCTCGCGTGGGTGGACTGGGCGAGCCATTTAGCAAACAGTCCTGGCAAGCAAGCCGAGCTTTTGGCGTTTGCAGCCTCCCTGTCCGAGCAATGGATGGCCGTATTGAAGAAGAATCCGGCCAACCCGGACCGGGGAGCCACCGCTCCTGACCGGTCACCTGTCAATGACCGCCGCTTCAACGATCCTGCATGGGATCAATGGCCCTACGACCTTTTCCGCAGTTCATTCGTCAATCAGACCAAATGGTGGGAGCAGGCCACGCAGGGGGTGTGGGGAGTGGATCCGAAACACCAACGCCTGCTGGCGTTTGGCGCCAAACAGTGGCTGGAAATGCTTTCGCCCGCCAACGCTGCGGTTTTCAACCCCGTTGTCCTGAAAAGAACCATCGCAGAGCAAGGCGCCAATCTAGCGCGGGGGACGTCCAACTTTCTCGACGACTTGCGTCGGCAACTATCCGGCCAGCCTCCCGCGGGAACGGAGAACTTCGTCGTTGGGCGCGACGTAGCGGTCACGGAAGGAAAAGTCGTTCTGAGAAATCGACTGATCGAACTGATTCAGTACACGCCCACTACCGAGAAAGTCCATCCCGAACCGATCCTGATCATTCCTGCCTGGATCATGAAGTACTACGTACTGGATCTGTCACCGGGCGATCTCAATTTTGAAGTGCAACACCCTCACATGAGGTAAGTTGCACCGATG
>CAZEPA010000319.1:0-5598 GCA_964513955.1 uncultured Anaerolineae bacterium
CCTCTTCACCGATGATATCGCCTTCTTTGTCAATGTCACCCACGCCGTGGCGGAACTGGGGGGGCACAGCGTGGTCGCCAGCGGACGCAGTGCCCTGGCGCCGGGTCTGCTGGAGCGTCTGCGCCAACGCCAGTTGCCCCACGCGACATTGCTCGAGTGGATTGATTATGCCTGGCTGCTGCCGAGCGTGGCGCTGGTGGTGCATCACGGCGGCATGGGCACTACGCATGCGGCCATTTGTCACGGCTTGCCGCAGCTCATCATCCCCCATGCCGGCGACCAGGCGCTGCAAGCATGGCGCGCCGCGGCCGCGGGCGTCGGCCTTCACCTGCCGCCCGCGCAGGCCAGCCTGGCGCCGCTGAAAGCGGCGCTGACAGACCTGTTGACAAACCCAGGTTGGCGGCAGCGGGCCGCCGCCTTACAGGCGGAGTTTGACGCGCTGGGCGGGCCTGACCGCGCGGCGGCGATTCTGTCGGGGAGTTGACAGTTCACGGGTAAGCGTATAGACTGGCAGAACGCATTTTCCGTGAGCAGTGGTAGGCTTTTTCTGATCTTGCTTTGCGCCCTTCGCGTCTTGCGACTTTGCGTTGACTAACGATCTTTACACATGTGTCTGACCAGTGCAGATCATGCCCCTACTTTGGATGACTATCGGACCGGAGCAAAATGAGTGAGTCATGGCTGATCTCGATCTCTTCCATACCACCATCGGGGATCTGTTGGCTGCGCAGGCTGCACGCTATGCCGAGCGCAAGGCCCTGGTGCACCTGGATCAGGGTGTGCGCCTGACCTACGCCCAATTGGCCGCGGCATGCGACGAGGCGGCACGCGGGTTGATGGCCCTCGGCGTCAACAAGGGCGACCATGTCGGCCTGTGGGCGCCCAACGACGCGACCTGGGCGATTGTGCAGCTGGCCGCCGCCCAAATCGGCGCGATCCTCGTCACCATCAATCCCCAATACCGGCTGCAGGAGCTGGACTACATTCTCCGCCACGCGCACGTCAACGTTCTCATCGTGAAGGGCAGCCCCAAGTATCTCAACGTCCTTCGCGAGCTCATGGCTAATCTGCGCAGGCAGCATCCTGGTCAGGTGGATTGGGACGGGCTACCCCACTTGCGCCATATCGTCACGTTGGGGCAAGAGCCGCAATCGGGGTTCTGGTCGTGGGACGATGTCACACGCGCGGGCGCCGAGGTGAGCGCAGAGGCGTTCGCAGCGCGCTGCGCCGCCTGTCATCCCGACGATATCATCAATATCCAATTCACCAGCGGCACAACCGGCGTTCCCAAGGGCGCGATGCTGACCCATCGAAACCTCGTGAGTAATGCCTCCCTGGTAACCGATTGTTTGGCGCTCGGCCCCGACGATCGCCTCTGCCTGCCTGTCCCTTTTTTTCACTGTTTTGGCTGTGTCATGGGCACGCTGGGATGTCTGATCCGTGGCGCGGCGCTGATTCTGCCTGGGGATTACTTCGACGCGTTCAACACCTTGCGCGCCATCGAGCAAGAGCGGTGCACCGTCATCTTTGGGGTGCCAGCCATGTTCATCGCCGAGTTGAGCGACGCGCGCCTGGCATCGTTTGATCTGACATCCCTGCGCACCGGCATCATGGCCGGCAGTCCTTGCCCCATCGCTCTGACCCGGCGGGTGGTGGCAGAGATGGGTGTGCGTGAGCTGACCATCGCGTACGGCTTGACCGAGGCCAGCCCGATTGTGACGCAGACGCGCGTGACCGATCCCCCGGTGCGACGCATCACCACCGTGGGTAAACCGCTGCCCGGGGTCGAAGTTCGCCTGGTTGATCCGGTAAGCCAGCGGGATGTGCCGCCTGGCGGCTATGGTGAGCTGTGGACGCGCAGCTCGATGGTGATGCCGGGCTATCATGCCATGCCGGGCGCAACCGCCGATGCCATTGATGCGGACGGCTGGCTGCACACCGGCGACCTGGCCATGATAGATCGTGACGGGTACTATCACATCACAGGGCGGATGCGCGACATGATCATTCGCGGCGGCGAAAACATCTACCCGCGCGAGATTGAAGACTTCCTGGATGCCCATCCCAAAATCGTGCAGGTCCAGGTCATCGGCGTGCCGGACACGAAATACGGCGAGGAAGTCATGGCGTGGATTCAACTGCGCGCAGGCGAATCGGCGACGGTCGAGGAGATTCGCAGCTTCTGCCGCGGCCAGATTGCCAACTACAAGATTCCTCGCTACATCCGTTTTGTGAGCGATTTCCCGTCAACGGCCACGGGTAAGATTCGCAAGAATGCCATGCGCGAGATCGCCATCGCTGAGCTGGGGCTGCAGGCGGCAGAGGCCATTGAGACGGCGTGAACTACAACGCTGAACGATCAATGCTGAATTCTGAACGGTTCCCCAGTGTTGAGTTAAATGACTCTGAATGCATCATCTCGTCGCAGCCCTGTGCGCGGGCGACGCCCCCTTGCGAAGGCTGGCTGCACCGCACATCGGTGGACAAGCCGAAATCTCTCACTGCGGCGCAACAGCCTTACACGCGAGCCTTCGCAAGGTTGGGCGACTGCGGCGGGCGACCCGCGCAGGGCTGCATGGACGTCACGACGTCGGCCCGCGACCGCGCTGCGTGACTCCGAGTGCATCATCTCCTCGCAGCCCTGTGCGCGGGCGGCATCCCCTTGCGAAGGCTGCTTTGAAGTTGACGCATCGGCGTCATTGTTCTATACTGAGCTTACGATTGCCGCCCGGTTGCCCCCACACCTCTCTATTTCTTGTTCAGTTTTGGAAGGAGTTCACATGCCAAACAGACGTTTTCTCAATGTGCTGGCTATCCTGGGATTGCTCCTGGGGATAGTCGTGTCTGGCGTGCAGGCGAGCGCACCGTCGCGCCCGGCTGCCTCTTCCCCCATCTACGGCCCGTTCGTCGGTGAAGCAAGCTATCCCACCGTGTGGAATGGCGACATGCGCGACCTGCCTCAGGGCAATGCCGGCAAGACCGCGCCAAATCAACTGTTTCCCCTGCGCTTGACGCCGTCCGAGCAAGCGGCTGCCGGTTGGGCCTCGGTTCTCGATCCCAACGCGCAGACCACGCCGGGCGCCGGGCAGATGCCAGGCCCGATCATGAACTTCGGTGCGATGAGCTATAGCGCGAACGGCGCCGGCTGGCCGCCCGACGTGAACGGCGCCATCGGCCCCAATCATTACGTCGAGGGCGTCAACACCTCGGTGGGCATTTACAACAAGACCACGGGCGCGCTCATCAGCGCGGTGACCTTCAATAACTTCTTCCCCGCCTCTGTTGGCGCACCGTGCGATGCCAATAACCAGGGTGATATCCAGATTCTCTTCGATCAGACGGTCGGTCGCTGGGTCGTGACTGACTTTGCCTGGTCGGGAGCCACCGGTCCCTACTATCAGTGTATTGCGGTGTCACAGACCAATGATCCGGTCGCAGGCGGCTGGTACTTCTACTCGCTGCGCGCCGATACCGGCATCTTCACCTCGTACCTGAATGACTACCCCAAGATGAGCGTCTGGTCCGACGGCTGGTACATGACCGCCAATATGTTCGACCAGATTGGCACCGGCTTTGGCGTACGGGTCTGGGCCTTGAACCGCGCCAACATGATCACCGGCGGCGCCCTGCAGGAAGTACACTTCGACACCTGCACCGACTCCACCTGTGATGCACTGCTGCCGTCCAACTATCACGGCGTCACCGCGCCGCCGGCAGGCGCGCCCAACTACCTGCTTTCTGCGACCGCGCCTGACATGCTCAAGATGTGGAAGTTCCATGTAGATTGGACCACACCGGCCAATTCCACCTTCACCGGGCCGACCCTGTTGCCCGTGACCGCCTTCGAACCCGTCACCTATCAGGTTCCGCAGCAGGGTACCACGCGCACCCTCGATACCCTCAGCTTCCGCCTGATGAACCTACTGCAGTACCGCAACATGGGTTCCTACGAATCGCTGTGGGCCTCGCACACAGTGGATGTGGCCGGTAAGGCCTCTGTTCGCTGGTACGAAGTGCGCGCACCGGGCGGCGCGGTCAATGTCTATCAGACCGGCACCTATGCCCTGGGTGATGGCAACCATCGCTGGATGCCCAGCATCGCCGTGGACAAGGATGGCAACGCCGCCGTGGGTTACAGCGTTTCCAGTGCGACGATGTATCCTGCGCTGCGTTACGCCGGCCGCCGCGTCGGTGAGGCCCTGGGCCAACTGCCGCAGAACGAAGCGGTCCTGATTAACGGCACCGGTTCACAAACCGGCATCAGCCGCTGGGGCGACTACTTCTCGCTAACCATGGATCCGGCCGATGATTGTACTTTCTGGTTCGCGGGCGAGTACCTGGCCGCCAGCGGCAACAACTGGAACACGCGCATCGGTTCATTCAAGTTTGCCTCCTGCGGACAGACCCTGGGCACGCTCAGCGGTCGTGTCTATAACACCGTGACCAACGCGGGCATCGCCGGCGCACCCGTGACCCTGGTCGGCCCTGAAACCTTGACCGTGTCCACGGACGCGAGCGGCAACTACAGCGCCAACGTGGTTCCTGGCACCTACGACATTACGGGCGGCCCGCTGCTGCCCGGTTACCCAACCTCCGTCACGGTCAGTGGACGCACGGTCGGCGCCGGCGGCACCACCGTGACCGACATCGGCCTCGTGCCCGTGCCAAACCTGATCTACAATGCCTCCACGGTCAGCGGCGGCAACGGCAACAGCGTCCCCGAACCGGGTGAAGTGAACCTGCAGCTGCGGGTCAACCTGATGAACAACGGCGCCGCGAACAGCACGGGCATCAACGCCGTGCTTTCGACTTCGACCGCCGGCGTGACCATCTCGCAGAACAGCTCGGCCTATCCGAACATCGCGGCCGGCGCCAATGCGAATAACACCACCGCGTACGTCTTCTCCGTGGCGGATACGCTGGTCTGCGGCACGATGATTAACTTCCAATTGGCGGTTACCACCGCGCAGGGGCCGTACACGATCAACTTCAGCCTTCTGGCCGGCAGCTTGCAGCCGCCCACGGCCCTCTTCTTCGATAACTTCGAGAATGGCGTCAACGGCTGGACGACAGGCGGCACCCAGAATCTGTGGGCGCAGGTGACGAACCTCTCGCACAGCCCGACTCACTCCTGGACGGAAAGTCCGGGCGCTGTCTACCCAAATAACATGAACTCCTGGCTTAAGTCGCCCAACCTCAACCTGACCGGAAAGACGAACATTTCGGTTTCTGGCTGGTACACGTACGCGCTCGAAGCCGGTTACGACTATGCCTATCTGGAGTACTCAACCGATGGCGGCACGACCTGGAATCCATCCTACCTGGCGCGCTTCAACGGCGTCGCCCAGAGCTGGGCGCAAAGCTCGGTCAATGCGCCGATGCTGGACAACCAGGCTAACGCGGCCCTGCGCGTGCGCGTGACCTCAGATTCTGGCGTGGTGGCCGATGGTATCTATGTGGATGACTTCGCGGTCAACTACACGCCTATCGTCTGCGAACCGCCGACGCCTACGGCTGTGCAGCTGAGCAGCGTCAGCTCCGCGACGCCATCGCTGCCCTACGGCATGCTGGCGGCCGCGCTGACCCTGCTGCTGGCGG
>CAZEPA010000320.1:0-5572 GCA_964513955.1 uncultured Anaerolineae bacterium
GAAAATCCTATAAATCCTGTCCAAGCTGGCGCACGAGGTTGGCAGTGGCCTCGTTTCCTCCGTACTTACTCCACCGTCACGCTCTTCGCCAGGTTACGCGGTTGATCCACATCGCAGCCGCGCCAGACAGCCATGGAATAGGCGAGCAATTGGAGGGGCAGGACGCTGAGAATGGGCGTCAGCAGCGGCGGGGCCGGCGGTACATAGAGCACATAGTCGGCCTTGGTCTTGATGAACTCGTCGCCTTCCGTCGCCACGGCAATGACAATGCCATTGCGCGCCTTGACCTGCTCGATCTGGCTGATCATCTTGTCGTAGACTGGATCCTGCACGGCGATCGTCACCACCGGCATGCGCTCGTCAATCAACGCAATAGGCCCGTGCTTCATCTCGCCGGCCGGGTAGCCCTCCGCGTGGATGTAGCTGATCTCCTTCAGCTTGAGCGCGCCTTCCAGCGCAATCGGATAGTTGATGCCGCGGCCCAGGAAGAGAAAATTGTTGTAGTCATGAAATCGCTGCGCCAACTGTTCGTAGCGCTGCTGCTGCGCCATGTCGAGCACGCGACCGGCCAGCGCGGGCAGCCGCGCCAGGTCATCCAAGAGTTGGCGGCGGCGCTGTCCACCCAACGCGCCGCGCCGTGCACCTAGATGAATGGCCAAGAGATACTGGTCAACCAGGGACGCGGTGAAGGCCTTGGTCGAAGCCACGCCGATTTCCGGCCCTGCCTGCATGGTGACTATGCTGTCAGCCAGGCGCGCAGCTTGACTGCCCACGACATTGACGATGGAAGCAAGGTGCGCGCCTTTCGCGCGCGCTTCTTCCATCGCTGCCAGGGTATCCACCGTCTCGCCTGACTGCGTGATGGCGAGGAACAAGGTCTTGTCGTCCACGATGGGGTTGCGATAACGAAATTCTGAGCCGTAATCCACGCGCACCGGCAGATGGGCCAACTCTTCGAACATGAACTGCCCCACCAGGCCAGCAAAGTACGACGTGCCGCACGCGACGGTAATGATCTGCGTCAGCTCCCGCGCGCGTTCTGCGGTCAGCGTCACCTGCTCCAGTTCCACATCGCCGGTGCTGAAGTCCACGCGGCCGCGGATCGTATCGGTTAGTGTTTGGGCCTGCTCGTAGATCTCTTTCTGCATGAAGTGGCGGTATTCGCCCTTCGCCGCCGACACGGGATCCCAGGCCACGGTATGAATCTGCGCGCTCAAGGGCGCGCCGTCGAGGCCGTAGAAGTGTGCGCCAAACTGCGTGACCACCGCCATCTGTCGCGATTCCAGAAACGCAATGCGCCGCGTGTGCTCCAAGATGGCCGGCATATCAGAGGCAATGAACATCTCATCATCGCCATAGCCGATGGTGACGCCGCCCGCGTTGCCCAGGCGCGCGGTCACCAGCCGGTCAGGCTCGCGGCTGCTGAGGACAACGACCGCGCTGGGACCGCGCAGATGCGCCAGCGCCAGGCGCGTAGCCTCGGCCAAATCTCGACCGTCCTGGTAATAGAGGCTGATGAGATGGACGATGACCTCGGTGTCGGTGTCAGAGCGGAACTCAACGCCCTCGCTTTCCAGCTCGGCCCGCAGTTCGCGGAAGTTCTCAACGATCCCATTTTGCACGACGACGATATCGCCATCGCGGCTAGGATGCGGATGCGCATTGCGTCGGCTGGGCTTGCCGTGGGTGGCCCAGCGCGTGTGCCCTAACGCAACGTGACCGTCCGCCGGCTGCACATCCAGCATCTCGATCAGACCGTTGAGCTTGCCTACCTCGCGCCGAATCTCGACGTGGCCATCCACGATAACCGCCAGGCCGGCCGAATCGTAACCGCGATACTCCAACCGCTTCAACCCCTCGATGACAATCGGTGTAGCCGCGCGCGGTCCTACATAGCCAACAATTCCACACATGGTGAGAGTCCTCCTAAGTGCAAAGTGCAATGACTCGCGGTAGGCGCGAAGGCCCAGGCGAGCATGATTGCCACTGCGCTTCCCTTTTGTGGCCGGCGTTGCCGCCGGGGTTTGTGTGGGTGCGCGACGGATAACAGGAGGAAAGAATCCTGGCCGGTTTTGTGGTGACTAGAAAACCTGGCCGCAGGGCCGTGGTCAGGCCCTGGAGGCATCCGCTGATCTTTCGATTTTCCCAGGTCATTTCAACCTGGTTAGCTCCCCCTTGCGGAGGAGAACCTCTTCCTCGTCAACTGCGCGATGGCGGGCATCGTGCAGTCCATGCGCTCTCTTTCCTTCGCTTATTTCAACATCGGGTTGATTCGCCAGGCATGTCCTCCTTTGCTCAAGATGATCTCATTATACACTATTCTGCCTTGCCCGCAACTCACTCAGGGCGCCGGTGTTATGCTGTAGTAGAATAAACAGAAGGAAGGGTTTCAATGTCAGCGTTGACGGTAGCAGCGGCAGTTGTGATTGGTTACGTGTTTGGCTCGATCCCGGTGGGATATCTTGTCGTGCGGGCCACGAGGGGTGTTGATGTGCGCACCGTGGGCAGTGGACGCACGGGCGGCACCAATGCCATGCGCGCAGGCGGCCTGGGCGCTGGCGTGTTGACGGCGGTTGGCGATATGCTGAAAGGTCTGGCGGCCGTCGCCGTCGTGCGGCTGCTCAGCGGCGGTGCACCTGAGATTGATGCCCTGGCCGGGCTCGGCGCGGTCGCGGGGCACAATTGGTCGCTCTTCATGGGTTTCAAAGGCGGTGCGGGCACTGCGCCTAACATCGGCGCGTGCATGATGTTTTGGCCGCTGTCAGCCCTGTGGTTGGTGCCGATGGTGCCGCTGGGGGTTTTCGTGGTTGGCTATGCCTCCGTCACCTCGTTGGTCATTGCCGCTGTCATTCCGATCACTTTTGCTCTGCGCGCTGCCGCCGGTTTGATGTCATGGGTCTACGTCTGGTATGGCATCGCGGCGGCCCTGCTCGTCGTTCTCGCGCTGCGGCCCAACATCAAACGCTTACTTAACGGTACAGAACCACGCGCGCCGCGCTTGGGACGCCGCGCCAGCGGAAACCACGCGTAGCCAGGGAACCGCACACAAGGCGTGCGCACGGCCCCGTGCGCACGTCGCCTCTCGCTCACGGTCTTCCGTTGGACACGCCTTCGGCCAGCCGATGATTTATGCCGCAGGCCGCAGCCATTCTTCCCATTGCGGTTGTGGATCACGATAGACGCCGCGCATGTCCAGCGGCAGCAGCGCGGCCAGACGCCCCATGGCCGCATCGGTCAGCCAACGCAGATGGTCGCGTGTGAGCTTGCCTTCAGGCCACCGAAAGCGGAACGGCGCGCCATAGCGCAGGTGCACCGCAACCGGTCGTAGGCGCTTGAAGGATGCCCCCAAGGTCGTAGATCCCGTGAATCCCACCGGCACAATCAGCGGATCGGTCTTGCGCGCAATGAACGCCAGCCCCTCCTTGCCGATTTGCAGCGCGCCATCTTTACTGCGCGTCCCTTCGGGCGCAATCAGCAGCACATGGCCGGCCTCCAACACGGCATTGGCGGCCTTGATGGCCCAAACATCAGCCTCGCCGCGCTTAACCGGGATCACCCCAAACCAACGAATCAGCGGCCCAAAAATCGGGATGTTAAAATTCTCAATCTTGGACATGGGCACGCCATAGCGCGGCAGCAGGCCCACGGTGACAAATGGGTCTATCGCGTGAATGTGATTGTAGATGAGAATGACCGGCCCGCGCCGCGGCAGATTTTCCAGGCCCTCGATGGTGGGCCGGGCCAACGCGCGAATGACCGTGTAGAGAATGGGCTGCACCAGGCGCCGGCCCAGCCGAGGTTTGCTTGCATCGGGAACAGCCAGATAGCGGTAATCTTCACTCATGCTAACCTCGCCGTGTTCACACCAATGGATGATTGGATCACACACCATAACCAGTGGATGAATGAATCGAACACCGCCGCTACAGGGCGAATGACTCACACACCATCGCCGCGAAACGGCCCGCGCTCATGCGGCGGTAAGAGCGCGGCCAGGTGTTCCATGATTTGCGCGCTGGCCTCATCCAACGCTTGCCGCCGCGCCGCGCCATGCCCTTGAATCAGCAGCGGGCCAAAGGGCTGACCGATGGTCAGCGTGACCGGCGCACGGCGGAGACGCTTCCAGTAGTGAAAGATCTCCTGGCCGCTGCCGGAGAAGGCCAGCGGCAAAATGGGCGCGGGCTGCTGGCTGGCGAGAAACGCCGCGCCGGGCCGCGGCCGAATCAACGCGGAACGCAGACCCCGGCTCTGCACCCCGCCTTCAGGAAAAATCGCCAGCACGCCGCCGCTCGCCAACACGGCCGCTGACATGGCCAAGGCCTTGCGGTCTACCTCGCCTCGATGCACAGGAATGCCGGCATAGCTGCGCACAATCCAGCCGACCCAGGGATGATCGAACATATTGTGCGCGGCCAAAAACTCGACGTTGTAGGGAAGAACAACCGGTGTGAGCGCCGGCTCGATCCAACTGAAATGGTTGACAACGACGATCAACGGCCCGCCGGCGGGCAAGTTCTCTCGCCCGCGCACCGTGAAGCGCAGCAAGCAGAAGGCCGCCAGTCGCGCCAGCAGGATCAAAATGCGTCGTCGCAGGCGACGGCTCCAGGTTAAACGCGGCACGGCGGTGGTTGTCATTGAACTTCTGCCCTCTGCAAGGTTCACGGCATGGCGGGCTGCCACTGCGCGACCAATGCCAGTATCACATCCAGAACTTCTGTCACCGATAGGCGGGTTGAGTCCACAATCTGCGCATCGGCCGCCGGCCGCAACGGCGCTGTGCTGCGGCCGCTGTCATAGGCGTCACGCTTGCGCATGGCCGCCAGGATTTCCTCGTAGCTCACCGCCAAGCCGCGACTGCGATCTTCCTCGCAGCGACGTCGCGCCCGTTCCGTTGGCGACGCATCCAGGTAGATCTTGAGGTCGGCATCCGGCATGATAACCGTGCCGATGTCGCGACCCACCATGACCACGCGGCCGGCATGACCGATGCGCCGCTGCTGCGCCTTCAAGGCCTCGCGCACCGAGGCATAGGCAGAAACCGCGGAGACATTCGCGTCCACCTGCGGTTGGCGGACAGCCCAGGTCACATCTTCGCTCCCGGCCAAAACAGTTGCCAGCCGGCCATCGGTGGGGTCGGCCGGGACCTGCACATCAATCGGCACGCTCCTCGCCAGGCTGGCGACTGCGGCTTCATCGCCGATGGAAACCCCACGGCTCAACGCCAGCCAGGTCACCGCGCGATAGACCACGCCCGTGTCAAAATAGAGATAGCCCAGGCGCTGCGCCAACGCATGACCGATGGTGCTCTTGCCCGACGCGGCTGGGCCGTCAATGGCAATCGTAGATGGCAGCGGGGTGACCTCGCTCATCGGCGTGGTTTTTGGCGGCGCGTGGTGACTGCGCGAGCGCCAGAGGCTTGTGGTCGGGGATTGGCGCCGGGCCGCGCGTCGCGTCGCCAGGGTTTGCGGCCAGCCGCTGGACCGGCGTCAGTCCGCCGCGGCGGCCGCCCGGTGGAGGTACGACCTGCGGGCCGATCCCCTTCCTCGCGGCGCAGCGGCCGATCGGCGTCGGC
>CAZEPA010000321.1:0-5569 GCA_964513955.1 uncultured Anaerolineae bacterium
ATGCTGTCCGCTCGTCGCTGGCAGCACGTTCATCCTGCTGGCGATGGCGCCAGGAAGCGGCGCCGCCATAGCGGATTTCCGGCAGCCAGACCAGTTCACCGCCGCCGATGCTGGCAACCACGGGAATGCGGCGCCAGCGTCCCGCCAAAACGGCCAGGGTGCTGGTCGCGCCCAGCCAAAACGCGTGCAGGACATCCGCTCCGCCATGCGCGGTCAGGGCGACCAGCGTTTGGCGCAGACGCTGCCAGGAACCAAGTCCAGGCAGCCGGGCCTGGCTCCGCCCCAGGTTGACCACCTGCGCGCCCAGCAAAGCATAGGCGGATGGCGTCGGCTCCTGCTCCAGAGCCAGCACGAGGACCGCATGGCGGCGGGCCAGGCGCTCGATCAAAGCCAGCAGGGCGGGAATCACCCGCTCGCGGCCGCTGCGATCCACACCGCCGGGCACGATCAGGGCAATCATCATGGCGCCTGGTTCGCACGGGGCGGAGTGAGCCGGTAGGCAGTCAGGATTTCGTTGCGTAAATCCTGCTGCGCGACCACTTCGCGCTGAAAACCGGCATCGTGCAGGCCGGCCAGCAGCTGCTGGCCGTCGCCATCTGACGATAAGATCAACAGCGCCTGGCCGGCCGGCTTGAGCTGCGCGGCCAGGCCGGCCGTGAAACGCTCGAACACATCTTCGCCGCGCCAGGCGTGATCGAGCGGGCGCTGCGGCCGGCCGCGATAAAACGGCGGGTTGAAGACCACCAGGTCGAACCGTTCGCCGGCCACCGGTGCGAACAGGTCGCCCTGGCGCACCTGAATGGCGCCTTCCAGGTGATTGAGCAGGGCGTTGATCTGTGCACAGCGCGCCGCCTCTGGGTTGATGTCCACCGCAACCACGTGCGCGCCGCGCCGCGCGGCAAAGACCGCGCCCACACCCGAACCGGCGCCCAGATCGAGGACGTCCGCGTTCGGCGGCAGCGGCAGCGCGGCCACCGTGCGCGCCAGGAAGGCCCCCGTGCGCAGCAGCACCGGGTTGAAGACCTGCGGCAGCACCACGAGCGGCACGCCGTCAATCTGTTCCAGCACCAGGCGATTGTAGCGTCGGCTCAGCACACGGTAGCGCAAGGCCAACCAGCGGCGCACCAGCGCGGCTACCAGCAAACGCTGTGCCCTGACAGCTGAAGCTTGCACGGCTCAGTCTTCCTCGCGCAACGACAGCGTGCACACACACTTGCGGCAGATGGCATCGCGCGCCATGTCGAGTCCCTGGCGCCAGGCTACAGCCGCGGGAGAGTTGAGCAGACTGTTCAGGCTGGGCGCCTGGTGAATGTTGCCCAGGGGCGGTTGAAAGAAGCAGGGGCGCACTGTGCCGTCCGCTTCGATGACCGTGGAGACCCACGGCGCGTTGCACGAGACCCGCGGAAAATCGCCCTGGCCGAGTAGAGCCATGTAGTAGTGCAGCAGGCGCCGGCGCAGCTTCAGCGGCGATTCCGCAATGTAGCCGCTGGCAAAATCGGCGGCAAATTCCGTTTCCAGGGCGTCGAGCTCCTGGGCCAACACGGGCAAATCCTCAACCGCCAGCGCAACCTGCACGACGCGCGCGTCGTCCCAGCCCAGCGGCCGGTTGAAGGCATCGGTGCTGACATCGGCCGCGAGGAAGCTGATGCGATCGAGGCCTAGTTCATGCGCCGCACGCACCACGTCGCGCACATGACGATAGTTGGCGCGCTGTACGGTGCAGCGGCCGGAAACCGTGACATTACGATCGGCCGCCTTGACGGCCGCTACGCCCGCGGCCAGCTTTTCGTACGCGCGGGGAATGTTTCGGATTTCGTTATGAATCGCAGCCGGCCCATCCAGGCTGACCACCACATCGTCACTGTAGAGAACCACCTGCGCGGCATGGCGCGCCAGCAGCAGTCCGGTGGTGAGCAGCGTGACGCCGATGCCGGCGCGCTGCAGATGGGCGCACAAATCCCACAAGTGCGAGTGCATCAACGCTTCACCGCCGCTCAACACCACCCGGCGCACGCCCAACTGCTGCCACTCGTCCAGCCAGCGCGCCACGTCGGCCGCGGCCAGCTCATCGCGCGTGGTGGCGCGCCAGATGTCGCACATCAAGCAGCGGCAGTTGCAGCGGCTGTGCGGAAACAGGATCAGAATCGGCAGCCGCGTGATGGGGTCCGTGCGCGGCAGCACAGATAAATTGGCTTGGCCTGAAGTAGGGGTCGGTTTTGGCTGCAGAGTCGTCATGTCATTCGTGTGGTATGTAGAGAAGTAATTCACCACTTGGTCGGCATCTGAACGGCAGGTCATATGCCGATCAGAGGTGATTGCGTCAGTGAGTATAAGATCCCTGTTCTACCTATTCTGGCTCGATTGCTTCATGGATGCGCAGGCGTCCAACTTCCAAAATCCAGAGTTGTCCTGTGATCGTTTGGCGTTCAACTTGCCGCAGGAGTTGGCCTATTATGTGCTGCAACAGGGCAAGGCTCCGGTTGTGCGGCGGTCGAAGCACCGCAATTCCGGCTGCTTGTGCGGGATTGAATCGAGTAACATCAGCAAAGTCCAGGTCAAGCGTCACAAGGCGCCTTTGTTCATAGCAACATGCAGCGTAAATCTTGTAATCGGAAGCGCCTCCAAGTGACTCTCCGTGAACCGTCTCCACATTATGCCCGGCAGCATGAAACAAATCCTGCGCACGCGCGCCGAGATTTTCATCCAGTTTGAATCTCATGCGGGAACCTCAAGAGGTATCGCCACATACCGCTCGCGTGACATCTCGGCGCCGTAGGCAATGGCGGCATAAATGTCCTGTGCGTTAAGCTGTGGATACTCGATCAAGAGATCTCCGATCGTCGCCCCATTCGCCAGAAAATCAAGAATAAGTGAAACCCAAATGCGCGTACCACGAATGCAGGGTTTGCCAAAACAAACGATGGGATCAACTGAGATTCGGGCCAATAGTGGGTTCATTTTTAGCTCTCACAAACTCAATCAAGTAATGGTCCGTCAGCCAGGGCAGCGGCCAGGCTGTTTCTAAGCGACGCTCGATGCGGTTCAGCCAGGCTAACACGCGGGGATGGCGGGCCGCCCACGGTTCGACATACGACGGCGGCAGCAGAGCGCCGATCGCGCTGACGCGCTGCAGCGTAAACATGGGTGCAAACGCGCGGCGAGCAGCGCCGATAGACGGGTAGCGAATCGTTAGGCCGCGCCAGGCGACGCCATCACGGCGCAAACGCCTGAACGCTTTTTTCACTTGCCCCCGGCGCAGGTACCAGGCCCATTCCCAGGGCGTCAACGGCCCCATGATACACACCAGCGCCCGCCCGCCTGGTTTGAGCAGCCCCGCCAGCGCCTGCGCCGCCCCTGCCAGGTCGGCCACGCAGTTCAGCCCGCCGAAGTTCGACAAGACGCCGTCGAAGGAAGAGGAGGAAACCGGAGACCAGAGATCGGAGACCGGGTCGCGCGGCAACGGCGTGTCGCCGTCTTGTGATCTCTGGTCTCTGGTCTCCAATCTCAGCCATTTTCCCCAGTGCGCCAACTGCTCAATGTCCAACTTCTGCACCTTCACCAGGTCGCTCACGCCCGCTTGCGCCACCTTGCGGACAGCCACGTCCAGCATGGCCTGTGATATGTCTGTCGCCAGCACATGGATGCCGCGCTGCGCCAGGTAGACCGCATCCGCGCCGGTGCCGCAGTTCAATTCCAGTACGTGATCGCCCGGACGGAAGATGGCATCCAGCCGCCGCCAAACCGCGTCACGCATCAAGCGACCGATGGCGCTGCGGGTGAACAGGTCATCATAATCGCCAGCCATGTCGTCGAATGCTGAATTCATCATTCAACGTTTTGCGCTCTGCACTCTGTACTTTGCGTTTTGCACTTTGTACTGTGCACTGCCGACTTACCATTCATCATTCAGCGTTCATCATTCCGCGTTTTTCGCTTTAGTCAGCCTTCTTGTTCGTCTGCCACCGCCAGTAAGCCAGAACGCGCTTCCTGCGCCAGAGTCTGCAAACGCAAGGCTTCATCGCCATCCTGGCCGTTCAAACGATGAGCCGCAACCTCGCTGCGCAGCCACTGATCGGCAAAGCGGTAATACTGACGCGTGTGTCGCCCGCGCACCACGTAATCGCGGTCGGTGGCCTCCACCCAATCGCGGTCGAGGTGCAGCGTGCCCTTGATCGTTTCATAGTACGGCGTGTTTTTGATCGGGTATGCTACGGTGGTGAAGAAGATGTTGGGGTTGGCCTTCTTGACATGGTCAATCGTGGCCTCGATGTCCTCAATCTGTTCACCGTCATAGCCCCACATCAAGAACATGCCCACCTCGATGCCGTGCCGCTGCGCTGCGTGCGTCGCCCATTGCACCTGTTCCACGGTGACGCCGCGCTGCATCGCATCCAGGATGCGCTGGCTGCCGCTCTCAGAGCCGATCCAAATGCGGTAGCAGCCCATGTCGGCCAGGGTGGCCAGTACATCGTCCTTCATCAGGCGATCGGCGCGGGAAATGGTTTCAAACGGCAGGCGCAAGTTGCGGCGCTTCAACTCCGCGGCGTACTCATACAGCCAGCGGTGGTTAATGGTGAACACGTCATCGGCGTACCAGACCTGATCGGGCTTGTAGGCGTCAACAATATGCTGCACTTCGGCCGCGCAGTCGAGATAGCTGCGGCGACGGTGCGAATAGCCAAAGACCGCATGCGAACACCATTTGCATTTATACGGGCAGCCGCGCGCGGTGATCAGGTTGACGCTGCCCATGCCGTGGTGCGTGCGCCAGACATCTACATACTGGCTGAGGTTGATCTGCGTGCGGTCGGGCCAGGGCAGGCTGTCAATATCTGCGATTTGCTCGCGCTCGGCGTTGCGGACAACCAGGCCATCTTCATCTTGAAAAATCACCCCCGCGATACCGTGCAGCCGGTGCGGCCCGTGCTGCGCCAACGTCGGCAGCAGCTCAGCCAACGTCACCTCGCCTTCACCAATGACCACCACGTCCGCGCCGTGGGCGATATACTCGTGCGTATAATTGGCCGCTTCCGGCCCGCCGCAGATGACCGTCCAGCCGTGGCGTTTGGCCTCAGCGATGATCCAGACCACGTTGGCGCGCGTGATCAGATTGGTGTAGATGCCTAACACGCTGCCGGGGGTCTGTGCCAGGCGCGCGGCCAGGTCTACTTTGCTGCTGAAGGTGGCGTCGAAAATTTCCACCGCAAAGCCGGCCCGGCGGAGATAAGCCGAGTTGTACAGAAGCCCGAGGGTGGGGTAGGGCTTCATGATCTGGCGTTCTTTTTCGTCTTCCCACAGAAAGTAGCCGTGGGTCAGAAGTAGGTCAGCCATTGTGATTGCGCGCAGCCCCCTTTACAAAACGTAGCAAGTTAACTCAATTCCAATCGCGGCTGAGATCGGGTGCGGCCGGCGCCCCGTAAGGCTTGACGATGATGGTCGGTGTCTCACTGCGATGCAGCACTTCCAGGCGCCCCAGTTCCATCCATTCATGGCTAACCTGATCCAGGGCTGACAGCAGATCCGTGTCGTGGCCGAGGCCAGGCCCGTGGCCGTTCGTGCTTTGCTGCGC
>CAZEPA010000322.1:0-5562 GCA_964513955.1 uncultured Anaerolineae bacterium
TTGGTCAGGCCGCGCCCGCAGCCGTCCAGCGCACGACCGAGACGCCCGCCGCGGCACCGCTCGCGCCGACCCCATTGTCGGCCGCGGCGCCAGGCGGCCGCGCAACCAGGGAACAAACCGCGCCCGCAGCCGTCCAGCGCGCGGTCGAGACATCCGCCGCGGCCACATCTGCTGACGTGCAGCCCATAGCCGATTCGACCCTTATCACACCCGCCAACCAGGTAGAATCAGCCGGGGCACCCCCAGCGGAATCACCTGCCATCGAGCCAGCCCCCTACTCCGCACTCCTTACGCGCGGCTTCCCAGCCCCTCGCTCCCAGCCCCTCATCGTGCGCGTCTCGATAGGCCGCATCGACGTACGCGTGACCGCACCGCCCCCCGCGACCAACCGACCGCGCGGCCCCGTGCTGCCGGCGGTCTCGCTTGACGATTATCTGAACGGCACGGGAGGCGCGTCATGAGCAACTACCTGGCGATTGCCGCGGTCACCATGACCCTGCGCGACCTTCTGGATGAAACGGCGGACCCGGTCGTCTCCGGGGCGCGTGTCACCACGCTGCGGCCCGAAAAGGCCGCGGACGGCGCCGACAAACGCAAAGGCGCCAACATCTTTCTTTACCAAGTTACGCCCAACGCGGCCTGGCGCAACCAGGAGCTGATGACCCATCGACGGGACGTGAGCGGCCCCGACAACCGCCCACGTGAAGTTGTGGGAAAAAGCCAGCCAGTCGCGCTCAACCTGCAGTACTTGCTGTCGTTCTACGGCGACGAAAACACCCTTGAGCCGCAGCGGCTGCTCGGCAACGCAGTGGCGACCTTACAGCGCCAGGCGCGTCTGCCAGCGGAGCGCATCGCCCAGGCCATCAAAGATCACGCTTTCTTGCGGGGCCAGGATCCGGACACCAAAACCGACCTGCCACCTGAAAGCTATCTTGACTTTCAGGCCAAATACATCGAGCAGGTGCGGCTGACGCCGATTTCGCTCAATCTCGAAGAATTGTCCAAACTCTGGTCGGTCTTCTTCCAGGTGCCCTACACCCTGTCGGTGGCCTACGAAGCCTCGGTCGTGCTGATCGAGCCAAGGCCACCGCGTGAAGGCCGTGTCGTGCTAGAGCCGCCCCAACCGGCCGTTGGGCCAGAGGTGCCAAAACCATGAATCAGACACCCAACCATGATTGGACCCTGGTCAATCAGCAGCACCTGCTGGCCCATCTGGCTATGACCCGCCGCGCGCTCGCGCGACACGCCAGTGAAGTACCGGCCGCGTCGGCCTTCATGGCCGATGACCAGCCACCGCCACCGCTCATGCCGCAGGGCGCACCGACCGCGTTGGACACTCTGTCGGCCCTGTTTGGCCTTTCGCCCTTCGAGCGCGCCATTGTTGTCCTGTGCGCCGGCATCGAGCTCGATGCAACCTTTGCACCGCTGTGCGCGGCGGCCCAGGGTGATCCCCAACGCGCTTATCCCACCTTCAGCCTGGCCCTGGCCGCGCTGCCCAACCCAACCTGGGCCGCGCTGCTGCCGACCAGCCCCCTGCGTCACTGGCAGCTCATCCACGTCGAGCCGGGGCGCAGCCTGGTTTATAGTCCACTGCGCCTCGATGAGCGTGTTTTACACTACCTGACCGGCCTCGATTACCTCGATGCGCGCCTGGCGGGTCTGGTGCAGCCCGTGCCAGCCCCCGCCGACCTGGCGCCTTCCCAGGCTGCGTTGGCCCAGGAGATGGCGGCTACCTGGGCCCAGGTAGCTGCACAGCCCGGCGCCCAAGACGGCGCGGCGGCATCCTGGCCGGTGCTGCAGCTCACTGGCCCGGTGGCCGCTGACAAACGGGCGGTGGCGGCCTTCGCCTGTGCACACATGGGGTTGCACCTGGTCTCGATGCCCGTTTCAGCCCTACCGGTTCAGCCGGGCGAGCTGGAATTACTCCTGCGCTTGTGGCAGCGGGAGGCGTTGTTGGGCGGTGCGGCCCTCTTCCTGGATTGCGACGAGCTGTCCAGAGGCGACCCGGCACGAGACACCGTATTGCCCCGCGCGGTCGAAGCCGGACCGGAGTTACTGATCGTGTCGACGCGCGAACGTCAGGGGCCTTGGGCGCGGCCAGCCCTGGCCTTCGATGTGCGCCGCCCTACGCCTGGGGAACGCCGCCGCCTGTGGGAATCGGTCCTGGGTGAACAGGCCGCGGGGCTCGATGGGCAGCTGGACTACCTGGTGGCCCAGTTCGACCTGGACCGCAGCACCATGGTCAGCGCCTGGTCGGGCGCACGCGGTCACCTGGCAGCCAATGGGCAGTCGGCGGCGGCGGCGGCCGTCCTGTGGGACGTGTGCCGCATCCAGGCGCGGCCGCAGCTCGATGACCTGGCCCAGCGCATTACCCCCGTGGCCACCTGGGGCGACCTGGTACTGCCGGAGGCGCAGCGTGAGGTGCTGCGCGAGATCACCATGCACGTCCGGCAGCGCACGCGGGTGTACGACATGTGGGGATTCGCGGGCAAGGGGCAGCGCGGGCTAGGTATTAATGCGCTATTTGCCGGCCTCAGCGGCACCGGCAAAACCATGGCGGCCGAAGTGTTGGCCAACGAGCTGCGCCTGGACCTCTACCGTATCGATTTGAGCGCGGTGGTGAGCAAATACATTGGCGAGACGGAGAAAAACCTGCGCCGGGTCTTCGACGCGGCCGAGTTAGGCGGCGCGATCCTGCTGTTCGACGAGGCCGACGCGCTCTTTGGCAAACGCAGCGAGGTCAAGGACAGCCACGACCGTTACGCCAACATCGAGGTGGGTTATCTGCTGCAGCGCATGGAGTCTTATCGCGGCTTGGCCATCCTGACCACGAATCTGAGGGATGCGCTCGACGACGCCTTTCTGCGCCGCATCCGATTCATCGTGCATTTTCCGTTTCCCGATGCCGCACAGCGCGCTGAAATCTGGCGCCGTGTCTGGCCGGCAGCCACACCGCGCGACGGGCTTGACGCCGCGCGCCTCTCGTCGTTGAACGTCGCCGGCGGAAACATCCGCAACATTGCCCTGCACGCCGCATTCTTGGCCGCCGAGGCCGAGGAGCCGGTGCGCATGCACCACGTGCTGCGCGCTGCCCGGCGCGAGTACAGCAAACTGGAGCGGCCGCTGCCCGAGGCTGAAATACGAGGTTGGGTATGAAAGCAAGTCAACTGGAGCTGACCATCGCCCAACTGATTCTACATGACGCGCCGCCTGTAGCGCAGCACCATCTGCTGGCCGCCATCGAGGAGGCGCTGCAGCGCCTGCTGGCTGCACGCGGCCTGCCAGCGGACATGGCGCGGGACACGATTACTATTCCGGCGGCCAGCGTTCAGATCGAACCTGGAGCCAGCGTCGAAACCCTGGCTAGCCAGATCGCCCAATCGGTTTATGCCAGCCTGCAGCCGGGCGCCGATGGCGCCGCGCCCGTGGAGCGACATCAGTCCGACGCGCCGGGTTGGGCCCAGCCTGGAGAGGAAAACCGCCCATGAAGTCACACAGCCAGCGCCCGCTGCCTTCAGTCGGCCTGTCCCCAGGCACCCGGCTCAAGCCACGACCAGTCGTGACAGGCAACCCTCGCCCTGAAACGCATCCAGCCGCCCTGCCAGAGCACGGTCATCACTTTGGCGATGTCGCTGTGGCTCGGACGTCGGGCGAGGGGCACACAGCCGGTCGGCAACCCGCCTCGCCCGTCGTCCAGCGGCTGGCCGTTGGCGAGAAGCCGATCAATGCCGCCGATCCTCCCCTGACCAATATCAGGGAGCTGACGGGTGGTCATAAGGGGGTGCTATACCTCCTGGAGAATCAGGCGGCGCAGAAGCTGGTCGTTAAGTTCCAAAATGAAACACCAGCCGAGGCCCTGGTTGGCACCAACGTGATGAAAGAAGCTGGTGCGATCACACCGACGGTGCGTCAGGCCGATGCCGCCGATATGAAGGCGGTCGAGGTTGGTCTGCAGCCGCTGCAGGCAACCCACGCGGCGCAGGTTCAGGGTTTCACCGCGGCGGCGGCACCAGGCGAGTGGAAACACACCCTGGTGATGGAGTTCGCCGAAGGTAAAACCATCATGAAGGTGATGGACGAGACGCCACACAAGATCATTGCCGCCTTCCGCGATCGTAGTTTCCAGGAAGGCCTGGGCCGCGTGATGGCCGCAGATGCCCTGAGCGGCAATCCGGACCGGATGTTTGCCGGCAATGTCGGCTTCTCCAAAGACCTGGAGGGGTGGTATCACGAGCAGAACCTGTTCATCCACGAAACGGATGCCGGTACCTATCAAGCCGTCGCGATCGACAACGCCTTTGCGCCCTGGATGCCTAACAAGATGGTCATGCCGTTTGGTCGCTACATGGGCGGGGCTGGGTTCCAGGTCGGCAGCGTTGCCGCAGCCAGTCCCAGTCATTATCGTATCGAAGCGGGACTCATCTTCGACCGTGTGCTGCAGGAAATGGAAAAGCGGTACCAGGATGACCCTGCCATTCTGGCCGAGGTAGCCACTGTGCGGCTCGAACGCGCGACGATCGTCGAAGGCATGATGGCGGGCGCCCAGGGTGGCATGCAGCGCCTGCTGCAGCGCGGTCTCGGTTGGGGCGGCCGCCTGGCGGCACGAGGCGCTGACGCCCATCAGGCCGGGCAGTTCAAACTGCGTAAGCGTTACCTGCGCCTGCTGGCGACCGGGATGGAGCCTGGCCGGGCGCGTGGTTATGCTGAACGCGGTGGGGTTGAATACGAACGGGCCTACCGGCTGGCCAGGATGGGTCAGCGTCAACAGAACCTGCGCAAGTATTTTGATCAGTAGCGGATACCACCATGTCAGGGACACGACAATTGGCGCCCCACCGCCCAGATGTGCAGCCACTGCCCCGCCGGCAGCCGGCGGTTACGCTGGATATTAATACCCAGGCGGTGTCCGATTCGTCCATCGGGCTCGCTCAACGCCTGGGTGGTGCGCAGCGCCTGGGGCACAACCTGGCGCGCGTGGCCGTCAACTCGGAGGTCGTGCAGCGCTACACCGACGTGAAAGCGCAGTACGGCTACGGCGGACGCCCGCAGGACGAGCAGTTCTGGCTTGATGACTACGCCGAAATCCAGGCGCTTTTGGCAGACAAGGAACGGATTAAGCCACATCTGCAGGCCCTGGCCGATCGTATGGTCGAGCGCGATATTGACCTGTCGGCTGCCCTGGCAACCTTCGAGGCCGGAACATGGGCCGCCGCCCGCCCCACGATGATTGGATTTGTGCCGGCTGATCAGTTCGAAGCGGTGGTGGCGAAGGGACAGATCTTCGAAGACCTGGTCGCCTCCGCGCATGGGGTGCAGACGCATCGTATCCAGTGGTTCTGCATCAAGCGCGAGGACAGTCTCAACCAGGGATGGCTGAATCACTCCGTAATCAACCTGTTCAAGGACGCAGTAGCACCCCGCTGGCGTCAGGCCGGCCTGATTGCGCAAAAGAACATATGGGATTTCATCGTTGACAATACAGGCGATACCGATGCCTTTGATTTTACCAAGCCCGAGAACCTGGAGGACATCACGCGCCAGGCGGTCTTCCTGCAACGCAAC
>CAZEPA010000323.1:0-5536 GCA_964513955.1 uncultured Anaerolineae bacterium
CAAGCTGCGCACCGCTCTGGTGGAGCGCGAAAACCTGGGCGGCATCTGCTTGAACTGGGGCTGCATCCCCACCAAGGCACTGCTGCACTCGGCGGACACCGTACGCCGCATTCGCCATGCCGAAGTGCAAGGCATCACCGTGTCTGAACCGCAGGTGGACTTCGGAAAGGTCGTGGCGCGCTCGCGCCAGGTCTCGCAGCGACTAAACCGGGGCGTGACGCACCTGCTGAAGAAGGCCGGCGTCACCGTCTTCATGGGCTCTGCGGCACTGCTGCCGGAGAAGCAAGTGGCGGTGACCAGCGCCAAGGGACAGCAGCAAGTGCTGCTGGCCAAGCATGTCATTGTTGCGACCGGCGCCCGCGCAAGAGAGCTGCCCATGCTGCCCTTCGACGGCGAACGGGTCTGGGGCTACCGCGAGGCCTTGTCGGCGAAGGAACTACCCAAGTCCTTGGTGGTGATTGGCGCGGGTGCCATCGGCATGGAATTCGCCAGCTTCTATGCCACTTTGGGCACGCGGGTCACCGTGATAGAGGCCGCCTCTCGCGTGCTGCCCGCCAGCGACGAGGAAGTGAGCGCCTTTGCCCAGCAGGCCATGGCCCACGAAGGCATCCAATTCCTGACGGGGGCCACGCTGGTGGCGGGGGAGTTGCTGACCGATGGCGTGCAGCTGACAGTGGAGCGTGCCGGAGAAGCGCAACATCTGAAGGCCGAACGCGCGCTGGTGGCCGTAGGCTTGGTCGGCAATTCCGAAGGCCTGGGGCTTGAGCACACCCGCGTGGTGACGGACAAGGGCCTGATCCGGGTGGCCGACTGGGGCATGACCGCGGAGCGGGGTGTCTACGCGATTGGCGATATCACCGGGGCGCCCATGCTGGCGCACAAGGCCAGCCACGAAGGCATTGCTTGCGTGGAGCACATTGCTGGACTGCGCTCAGGTGCCCAGCTCCATGTCCCGATTCCTTCGTGCGTCTACAGCTATCCGCAAAGTGCCAGCGTGGGCTTGACTCAAGCGCAGGCCCGCCAGATGGGCTTCAAAGTGCGCGTCGGGAAATTCCCTTTGGAAGGCAACGGCAAGGCCATCGCCATCGACGAGGCGACTGGCTTCATCAAGACGGTGTTTGACGAGGCCACTGGCGAGCTGCTGGGCGCACACCTCGTCGGGCCGGAGGCGACCGAGCTGGTGCATGGCTACACGCTGGCAGCCACGCTGGAAGCGACGGAAGCGGAGCTTATGGAGACAGTCTTCCCGCATCCCACCTTATCGGAAGCCATGCACGAAGCAGTGTTGGCGGCCTACGGGCGAGCGCTGCACATATGAGTCTGAGACGAGCTGGCCTGAACAGCAAGAACGGTGAGCATTATCCGAGCAACTTCCAACCACTAAGGAGACGAACATGACTGCATTTCGGAAGACCATAACCCTGATCGCGGCAGCCATCGCTGTTGGCGCTGCGCCCGCACAGGCGCAGAACATTCCTGCCAACAAGCAGATGCGCATTATCGTGCCGTACTCGGCTGGCGGTACGTCCGACATTCTCGGCCGCAAGCTCGCCCAGGAACTCGGAGAGCGCCTCGGGCGGCAGGTGATCGTGGACAACAGGGCCGGCGCAGGCGGCGCGATCGGCACCGAAGCCGCTGTGCGTGCGGATGCGGACGGCACCACGTTGCTGTTGCACAGCGGCGCCATCGCCACTGAGCCGGCGATCAAGAAGAAGTTGCCTTATGACGTAACCAAAGACCTGGTCGCGGTCACCACGGTGGTCAAGGGCCCGTTCGCGCTCGTGGTGAGCAACGATCTGCCGGTCAAGAACGTGGCGGAACTGATGGCCTATGCCAAGGCCAATCCCGGTAAGGTGAACTATGGCACCCCGGGCCTGGGGACATCGGTGCACTTCGCCACGGAGTATTTCAAGGCCATGTCCAAAGCGCCTATTACGCATGTGCCCTATAAGGGCGCTAGTCCCGCATTGGCCGCGCTGATGGCCAATGAGGTGCAACTGGTGATAGATCCGCTGGCCACCGCAAAAAAGTACGCCGAGTCAGGAAGGATACGTGCGCTGGCTGTGACGACGGCCGAAAGCACCGACCTCTGGCCTCAACTACCTACAGTTGCCGAAAGCGGTGTGCCCGGCTTTGATACCTCTGTCTGGTATGGCATGTACGCGCCGGCCAAGACGCCAGCGGCCACGGTGGAAGCTCTCAATAAGGAGTTGGTTGCCGTCCTGCAGTCCGATGAGATGCGCAAGTGGCTGAGTCAGGAGGGGCTGGAGCCCGTGGCCGACAGCCCTGCACAGTCGCAGGAGTTCTTGCGCGAAGAAATCGAACGCTGGCAGTCGCTGGCCAAGTCCGCCGGTATCCAGGCCGAGTAGCCCTTCGCGAGCCCGCCATCCGGATTCGATCGCCTGTATTCACCCTTTCAAGAGACCTACACCATGGATTTTCGACTCAATGACGAGCAGCGCATGATGATCGAGACCGCACGCCAGATTGGCGAGAGCTTCGGTCTGGAGTATTGGCGCAAGAAGGACGCAGACAAAGTCTTCCCCGGGGAGTACTGGAAGGCGGTTTGCGACGCGGGTCTGGCGGGGGTCGCCTTGCCCGAGGAGCACGGTGGTAGCGGGCTGGGCATGATGGAGATGACGCTGATCGTGGAGGCATTGTCGGCGACAGGTGGCGGCTCCACTGTCGGTCAGCTGTTCATGATTAACCCCATCTTCGGGGGGGTCTCCATCTCGCGTTTCGGCAGCGAAGCCATGAAGAAGGAATTGCTGCCCAAGATCATCAGTGGCGAAATCAACTGCTGCATGGCGTTGACCGAACCCGACGCCGGGACGAACACCCTGGAGATCAAGACCTTTGCCGCCGCAGACGGCAATGGTTGGCGCCTGAATGGTCGTAAGATCTGGATCACTGGAGTAGCGTCGGCGAAGAAGATGCTGGTGGTCGCACGTACGAAGAAGCTACAGGATTCCACGTCGCGCACCGACGGTCTGAGCATGTTCATGATTGACGTCGAGCGCGCGGGCCTGTCTCACACACCCATCGACAAACTTGGCACTTGCACGCTGGACTCCAGCAGCGTCTTCTTCGACGACGTGCGTGTAGAGCCCGGCGAGCTGATCGGCACCTTGCACAAGGGGTGGCGCGAGCTGCTGGATGTGCTCAACACAGAACGCATGGTGACCACTGCGGGTCTTGTCGGGACGGGCGAGCTCGCCATCAAGCTGGCTGTGGACTATGCGAACGATCGCAAGGTGTTTGGCGACCGTTCGATCAGCAGCTACCAGGGGCTGCAATTCCCCCTGGCGCAGTGCCATGTGGAAGTGGAGTCGGCGCGCCTGCTCAACTACAAGGCCGCAACCAATTTCGACATGAACCTGCCTTACAGCAATGAAGCCAATGCAGCCAAGCTGATCGCCGCGCAGGCGGTTGCACGGGCCACAGAACGGTCGATGCAGACCATGGGCGGCATGGGCTACGCCAAAGAGTTCCACGCCGAACGCCTGTGGCGTGACTGCCGCCTGTTCCGCTTTGCACCCGTCTCCGAGGAGATGCTGCTGAACTATGTGGCCAGCCACGAGCTGAAGATGCCTAAAGGGTACTGAGATCTGCCGGTTGCGAAATTGAACGCGTTTGGAGCATTGGCGAGACGCGCGCTGCAAATCAAGGAGTTCCAATCATGGTGTCAATAGCTGCTAGCGTCGCTTGGTGGGCGCGTACCGAACCACAGCGACTGGCGTTGGTCTACGCTGATCAACGTCTGAGCTATCGTGAACTGCACCAACGGGTGGAGTGCATGGCGGCCTCGCTGTCTGCACGTGGTGTGGGGGCTGGCGATGTGGTTGCGCTGCTCATGAAAAACAGCGCAGCCTTTCTGGAGCTCTCACTCGCGATCAGTCGCGTGAACGCGGTCTTTCTTCCAATCAACTACAGGTTGGGGGCGGAGGAGGTCGACTATATCGCGCAGCATGCGGGAGTTCGACTGCTCTTCGCTGATGAAGGGTTGTCTGCCTCTGTTCCGGCGTCGGTTCCCGTCGTTTGGGTTGATGCGGCGGCGCAGGCTGACAGCGGTGCCCTGGGTACTGCCGGTACTGTCGGTACTGTCGCCAAGTCTTCCGTGCGTGAAACGCAGAGCGAGGACCTCTATCGCCTGATGTACACCAGTGGGACGACGGATCGCCCCAAGGGGGTAATGCACACGTATTCCAACATGGCTTGGAAGTGCATGGATCACATCACCGCATTGCAGATCACCAAGGACGACAGGCTGCTGGTCGTCGGACCCCTGTATCACGTTGGTGCTTACGATTTGCCTGGGCTAGGATTATGGGTTGCAGGTGGAGCATTGGTGATCGAGCGCGATTTCGTCGCTGAACGGGCATTGGCACTCATTGAGCGCGAAAGGATCACTGGCGCATGGATGGCACCCGTCATGCTTGGTCGATGTCTGACGAGTGCAGAACGGTCGATGCATGATTTGAGCAGCCTTCGATGGCTAATAGGGGGAGGGGAGCGTACGCCCGAGGAACGTATTCGCCAGTTCTCGGCGGTCTTCGCGCAAGCGCGCTACATCGACGCCTACGGACTGACGGAAACGTGCTCCGGAGACACCCTGATGGAGGCGGGACGGGAGATTGAAAAGATCGGTTCCACCGGGCGTGCGCTTGCACATGTCGATCTCCAAATCATGGACGAAGAAGGCAAACGCTTGCCCGTTGGCACCCACGGCGAAGTGTGCCTGCGTGGTCCCAAAGTGACACAGGGATACTGGCGCGACGAAGCAAAGACCCGTGCGAGCTTTTTTGGTAGGTGGTTTCGCACTGGCGATGTGGGCTATCTGGACGCAGAAGGCTTCTTGTATCTCACCGACCGCAAGAAGGACATGATCCTCAGTGGAGGCGAGAACATCGCCTCTTCTGAAGTGGAGCGTGTGATTTACCAATTGCCGCAGGTGGCTGAAGTCGCGGCAATCGGTCTGCCTGACGCGCAATGGGGTGAATGCGTCACCGTCGCGGTGGTGCTCAAACCTGGCTATTCCTTGAGCTTGCAAGAGTTGTGCGCCTACTGCAGTGGCAAGCTGGGTGGTTTTAAGACCCCCAAGAAGCTGGTGATCTGTGAATCCTTGCCTCGGAATCCGTCGGGCAAGGTGCTGAAGCGTGAGTTGCGTGTACAACTCGCGCAGACGCCGTAACCTGCAATCGACTGAAAGGAGCTCTGATGGATTACATGTCTCGGGGCAGCCGCCGGTGCGCCTTTCAGCGCTTGTTTTCTCAACCCAACCCTATTGAAGGACTGACACCATGAGCCTTACTCTGAATGGCAGCCGCCGCGCGGCGACTTCTGCCCTGTTCGCGACGACCCTGGTTCTGTGTGCAACGTCATCGGCGTTCGCCGATACGTGGCCGGACAAGCCCATCAAGGTGTTGGTGCCCTATGCGGCCGGCGGCCCCGTCGACACCGTGACCCGCGTGGTGATGGAGATTGTGTCAACGTCACTGCAGCAGTCGGTCGTCGTCGAAAACAGGCCGGGCGCCAA
>CAZEPA010000324.1:0-5526 GCA_964513955.1 uncultured Anaerolineae bacterium
GCGTCATGGATAACCACCACGACGCCGTCCTTCGTCGTGTGCACGTCTAGCTCTAGCACATCAACGCCCATCTGCGCGGCGTTGCGGAAAGCGGCCATGGTGTTGCTGGGCGCCAGATCAGCGCCGCCCTGATGAGCCATCACGAGGGGCCGCGATGTCTGCACATAAGCCTTGTAGGGTCGCGGCTTGATCGTAATCAAACGATAGATGGCGAAAAACACCGCCACTACGAGCAACGTCAAGGCGATGCGGCCGATGATGCGCTTCATGTTTACCTCTTACCCCTTACTGCCCTCGCCCATGCGAGCTGTTCGGCAAGGTCTCCTGATCGCAGTCGGATCGTCGCGACCGCACGCGGCTCAGCGGTCGGCTGCGTAGCCGAATCGCCGCAGGTAGGCCAGGTCGCGCCGCCAGTGCGGCACCACTTTGACCCACAGCTCCAAGTAGACTTTGGTCTCAAGCATTTCTTCGATGCCCACGCGGGCCTGCTGACCGATTTGTTTCAACATGCGGCCGCCCTGACCGAGCACGATCGCCTTTTGCGACTCCCGCTCTACGTAGACGGTGGCTGAGATGTAGGTCATGTCAGCCCCGCGCGTCTTGAACTCCTCCACAACCACGGCCACGGCATGGGGCACTTCCTCGCGCAAGTGATGAATCACCGCTTCGCGCACCAACTCCGCGGCAATGAAACGTTCCTGCACATCGGTCACTTGATCGGCCGGGTAATAGGCCGGGCTTACCGGCAGCAGAGGTTGCAGATTGGCGGCCAGGTTGTCAACACCCTGGCCTGTCGCCGCGGCCAGCTCCAGCATCAACGCCGGCTTGATCAGCGCGGTGAACATGGCTTGACGTTTGTGCAGCGTGGCCTTGTCCACCAAATCAACCTTGTTACAACCGATGACGACGGGTCGCTCCTCGGCCTTTTGCCTCAACAGATTCGCAATCTGTTCATCTTCGGCAAAGGGCGCTTCTGAGATGTCCACGAGCCACAGAATGACATCCGCATCGGGCAGCGCCATGACCGCCTGGTCCACCATGTACTCGCCCAGCTTGTGACGCGGGCGATGGATGCCAGGCGTATCCACAAAGACGATCTGAGCCTGAGGGAGCGTCAGAATGCCGAGCAGGCGGTTGCGCGTCGTTTGCGGCTTCGGCGCGGTGATGGCTATCTTCTGTCCTAACAGGGCATTCAGCAGCGTGGACTTACCCACATTCGGTCGGCCAATAATAGCCACAAACCCAGCATGATGGTCGTTGTCAGCCGGCGGCGCCGGTTGTGTCGCGCCCTGGGCAATCTCAGCATCCGGCGCTTCGACGGCAGAACTCTCTTGGCTCACAGATCACGTCCTCTCATCGAGGCTGAGTTTCAAGACGAAATGGATTGAAATCGGTATGAATGTCGTAATAATCCTCGTTTTCCAGGCGTTTGAGCAAGCGTACGATTTGGTAGGTTAGCGGAGTAAAGGCCACTTCGATGCCAACCTTGAAAAGGTAGTTGGCTACGATCAAGGTCAGGGCAATTTCCCACGGAAACACTCCAGCCAGGCAGGCAACGGTCACAAAAAGCACTGAATCAATTCCTTCACCCACCAATGTGGAGCCAATCGTGCGCAGCCACAGCCAGCGCCCGCGCGTTGCCACCTTGAGCCGCGCCAATGTGTAGGAGTTGGAAAACTCGCCAACAAAATAGGCCGCCAAACTTGCCACGATAAGGCCGCCGCGACTCACACCGCCGAGGACCGCGTCATAGGCGGTCTGGCCCACGCTCTGCTGCCAGATGGCTTCACCGGGCATCCGTCCGACCAGCCATAGGGTCAGGCTCATCAACGCCGCGGCGCCGAAGCCTACCCAGATGACGCGCCGTGAGCAGCGATAGCCATAGACTTCCGTCAGCACATCGCCAAAGATATAAGAAATGGGAAAGAGCAGCGTTCCCGCATCGAAGGCGAGGGGCAAGCCGCCTAGCCACCGCGGCAGCGACACCCCCCAATCCACAATTTTGGCCGAAGACGCGATGTTGCTGACCAGCAGAACGGTCACAAAGAGCGCCATGACCAGGTCCAAGAAACGATAGGTGCGAGAAGAGCTTGCTGATGTCATGCAGGAAATGTCACCTCGATGCCCATCTTATCTGGACAAATGCCCATGTTCATCAATTTCTCCAGCCCAGATGCGCGTACTGCTGATAGGAGTGCCATCCTCGGCGAGAACCCAGGCGATTTCTGCAATACGCAAGGGCGCTTTGCCCGCCTCGCGGCGCTTCTCGTTGATACGCAAGGCGCCAGCCAGGGTCTCTGGCGATACGACGAGCAGGTCGTAATCTTCACTCACGGTGTGACCATAGGTGTCATGCAGGGGAGCAATGACTACCGGTAAATCCGGAGACAAGGTGCGAACATAATCCAGGACGCCCGCGACGCGCACATCGAAGGCCGCAATCGGGTGCTCTTTGTTCTGCACCATGCTGTTGACGGTCACGCCCACAATCAGCTCGCTGGCCTGACTCACCGCGTAGCGCAGCAGCGCCCGATGACCGTCATGAAGCGGAGAAAAAGTCCCGCCGAGAACCACGCGCATCGGTTATCTCGCCTCTCGTGGGCAATCACAGGTCATGGCGGCTGCGGCCCTTTCGCTCAAAGTGATTTTACGCTGCATGCTCCCAGGTTCCGAACATAGCGATTTTACTCGATGTGATGGCAAATGACAAAGTGCGGGTTCGGTCTCCTGGCCGCGCCCCAGGACCGGCGGCGCCGTGACCGACAGAAGTCAGCGGTCTGACGGGCCTGTGAGTGACATCGGGCATCCAGACCGCGCGATCGCCGGCGTTTGCTGGTTTTTGGGGTTGAAGTGCTAAAATGACGCACCGTAGGCGTTGCCTGTTGGGGAGAGGAGGCAAGGATCAGCATGAATCTGTCGAAACGCACCGTGATCATCGGTCTATGGGCCATGGCCATGCTGTTTAACAGCGTCCTGAGTGAATCCGTGCAGGCATGGTCGGCCGCTGCCTGCCCTGACAAAAATCAGCCGTCATCGGCTGCGCCTTGCTTGCCTGCTGCCGATCGAACGCCCAGCGCGCCGTTGCCGCGCACATTCTTTGGCATGCACATTCACCGTGCAGACAGCGCGTGGCCGACGTTGAACGACAACCTCGGCGCGGTGCGCATTTGGGACACGGCGGCGCAATGGGCCGATGTCAATCCAGCCAAAGGCGTCTTTCAGTGGGCCGCCCTGGACACTCATGTCAGCCGCGCGCGCGCCCAGGGCGCAGATGTCATCATGACCCTGGGACGCACGCCGCGTTGGGCCAGCGCGCGGCCGGCCGAATCAAGCGCGTATGGCCCTGGCCAGGCGGCCGAACCGGCGCTCGACCAGTACTGGCAGGATTGGGTGCGCGCGGTTTCAACCCGCTACCAGGGCAAAATTCGCTACTGGGAAATTTGGAATGAGCCAAATGACCCGGCTTTCTTTTCGGGCAGCGCCGAGAAACTGGTGGACCTGGCGCGGCAGGCCTACACGATTCTGAAGACGAGCGATCCACAGAACCAGGTTCTCAGCCCCAGTCCCTACGATGTCAATTATCTGGATTATTACCTCTCCCTGGGGGGCGGCGCAGTCGCTGATGTAATTGGCTATCATTTCTATCTCGATGAAGCGCCGGAAGCGTTGGCAAACTGGTACATTCCCAGGGTATGGGCCGTTATGGAGAGCCACGGACAGGCGGCCAAGCCGCTGTGGAACACGGAAGGAGGCTATCTGCGGCCCATCATCCCTGGGCCTAAGACGCTGAGCGATGATTTGGGCGCGGCATATCTCGCGCGAGCCTACCTGCTCAATTGGGCGGGCGGCGTCAGCCGTTTCTACTTTTACGCGTGGGATAATCACACGACCACCAATATCGAGCTGACCGCAGCCGATGATGCCACCTTGACCCCAGCCGGTGTGGCGTACCGCGAACTGGCTGATTGGCTGCTGGGCGCGCGCCTGACCGATCTGAGCGTGGACGAAAGCGGCGTCTGGATTTTCTCGTTCGACCAAGCGACAGGCGACCGCGCGCATATCGTTTGGCGCACGTCTGCGACCCTCGCCTTTGACCCGCCGGCGGCGTGGAATGTGCAATCGGTGCGTACACTGGCTGGCGCGCGGCGCAGCCTGGCCGGCCGCACCCAACTGGCCGTGGGCCTCAGTCCACTGCTCCTGGAATCAACGCCGGTGAGCAGCCTTTTCTTGCCGCTGGTCAGCGGCCGGCCGTATTGAAGGAGGCGTGCTCAAGATGACAACCACGGCATGCACAAAATCTCTGAAAGCGGCGTTGGTCATCTGTGGACCTCTGCTGTTACTGGCCCTGCCCTGGGTGTTGACGGCCTGCCAGGCGTCGCCGGCGCAAGCGGTGGTCACCGTCACGCCGACCCGATCGGACACACGTATCGAAGTGACGCAGACGCTCACGGAGACCCTGCTGGACGTGGTCAGCCCGAGCGGCATCGGCGCGGCAGACGTCAACTTGACGCCCGGCGCCAAGCCGCCGCGCCTGATCATCCGCCTGCACCTGCGCGGCCTGGAGCAATTTCGCCTGATCTACGGCGATACGATCATCACGGCGGCGGTGGCGAGCGTGGGCCAGCCCATCGTCAGGCAGCAGCGCAGCCTGGTCAGCGCACCGGCGACCGAGGAGTCACTAACGGCTGCCAGCCGCCTCTGGATGCCGCTGCGCCTGGTAACGGACGCGGCATCTGGTGCAAAAATACCCCTGGAGAATGGCTTTTTTGAGGTGGCAGCCCCGCCTGATCTTCTAGCTGGCGACTACCGCGCCCTTCGTTTCGAGTGGATAGATTTTTTCCGCGAATAAGCAAACTCAGTATAATAGCCGGATAGAGGTACATCAACGTGCTTGCCAAATTGGTTGAAAGTGTTCGTTTTACAGCCGTGCTTGGAGTCATCTCTTTACTCCTGACCGCTGTTGCTTCGTTGGGTTGGGCATCGGTCAAGTCGTTGACGACGATTCTGCTCATTATTAACGGCAATGGGCAGGATGCCAAGATTCCCATTGCCTTGATTGAACTCGTAGATAGTTTTCTGATTACGATGGCGCTGTTTGTCTTCGCTTTTAGTTTCTACGAACTGTTCATCGGTGATTTGAAGGTTCCGGATTGGATGGTAGCGCACAACCTGCAAGAACTGAAGTCTAAGCTGAGCGGCGTCATCGTGCTGGTCATCGTGGTGAAATTCGTGGAACGCCTGGTCAAGTGGGAAGATCCGAGCGGCACCCTGTTTTACGGCCTAGCCGTCGCTGTCGTGTCTGCTGTCCTGATCGCACTGACCTATGTCGGCGCCGCGGAAAAGGACTGACATAGGAAAGTCTCTGCGGGCCTAGTTTGGCCTCGCCGACTTATCATCAAGATCTGTCAAGGCGAGGATGCATGGCGTTGACGCGTGGCTGCTACCCATGCGGGCGTCAACAGCGGCAACCCCTCGATCACTTCATAGCCGAAGAGGGCCTCATCAAGATAGCCCATGTATGCAGAA
>CAZEPA010000325.1:0-608 GCA_964513955.1 uncultured Anaerolineae bacterium
ACTAGTTACCATGGAGAACTGGCAGTGGCCCTCTCGACGATTGACCTCCCACCGCGCATCGCTTACAATACCTCCTGCCGTGGTTATCCACCCAACCGTCCCTCACGGCGAGCCAGCTCAGTACCTCGAACCCGATCAGGAAGAGTCCATGCAACACGGCAAAATCAAGACAGCGGTCGTCATTGCGGTCGCCTTGCTGCCCGGCACCCTTATCGCCGGACAACTCAACGCGGTTCTGGGCATCTCGTTCACGCCCAAGGACCTGCCGCAGGAGGCCGTGTACACCCCCGGCCCGCCGCTGCAACCGACCGCGGCGGTGGTCCTGCCCGACGGCGCGCGGCAACACGAGCTGTACACGCGCGTCGCAAATGAGTTGGCCGGTCAGCTCCAGGTGCGCAGCGGGCGGAGCGGCGAGGTGTATGGGCTCACTTCTCTGGGTATCGCTCTATCATCGTGTCTGGCTGAGCAGCCAGCCATAAGAACCGAGGAGAATGACCGCCGCGACCAGTGCTCTGGCGACAGCCAGCCCGTGGCTCTGCCAGCGAATGCGCTCGGCGCTGGCGATGAGGTCGCTCACCACGGCCCGTGCCGCCTCGGACTGCCCACCC
>CAZEPA010000325.1:618-1985 GCA_964513955.1 uncultured Anaerolineae bacterium
TCGGCGCTGGCGATGACGGCCCCCAGATCGGCCAGGTCGTTGATCAGGATGTCCGCCACCCACTGGGCCAACACGGAGCTGTGTTCGACAAACGAGATGGCCACGTCAGCCACGCGCAGTGCGATCACGTCGTTAGTGCCGTCGCCCACCATGGCCACCGTATGATGCCTCTGTTGCAGCGCTCTGACAAGCACGCCCTTGTGCGAAGGCAGCAGCCGCGCAAAGATCGAGATGTAGCTGGATTGAAGCGCAAGATCCGACAAAGCCATGGCTGCAATCTGTTTGCCCGACAAACAAGCCTGTGGCTGGCTGTCGATGCCAGCCAGCCTGCCAACCGCCAAGGCAGCTTCGGGCCGGTCGCCGGTCAACATAACTACGCGCACCCCCTTTTCTTTGAGCGCGCGCACACAGTCAGGCACTCCGGCTCGCAGCGGATTTTCCAGATGCACCAGGCAGAGAAAAGTATAGTGCGCCGGAGGGATTGGCGTCGTTCCGCACTGGCAGGCCAGGGCGAGCGCAATGCCGCCTTGCTGGTTGATGATCTGTGCACGCTGGCGCATGGCGAGCAGAGCGTTCACGTCGAAGGGTTGTCTTCCACCCGACTCGGCCACATAATCGCTGCACTTGAGAAGCACCACGTCTGGATCGCCCTTGGCAAAGAACAGAGTTTGGCCGTCGCGCTCGAACCCGGCAACCATGTAGCGATTCTCCGAGTCGAAGGGTTGATCGTAGATTCGCGTGTAGTTGCGCATCTCGACGTCTGGGGCAACACCATTTTGCGTGGCGAATGCCAGCAGCGCATGGTCGATGGCATTGCTCTGCTGCATGCGCTCCGCATGGAAGACATCGTTGCCGAGCGCGCAGGCCAGCCTGGTCAGATCGGCTGCTGCGCCTGCGGGCGGCGCCGAGACGCCTTCAGGCGCGCTGTCGGTGAAATGCAGGCAATTCACGGTGATTTCGCGTGTGGTCAGCACTCCGGTTTTGTCGAGGCACACCACGCCGAGGCGCTGTACGGTGTCCAGGATAGCGGCATCGTGCACTTGAATCTTGCGCCGCCGCAGTGCATAGAGCTGACACGCCGCCACGGCATGAACGAACAGCTCGCCATGCTGCAGCAGGACGAGCAGCCCAGCCGCAAGCAGCGCTACCAGCCACACCACCGCTAGCCCGTTGCCGCGGCTCCAGTAGACCACGAACGGCGGCGCCAGCAGAGCAGGCAGCACCAGGTAGCGCGCTTTGAGCAAGGGCGGCAGCGGTCGACGTATTCGTTCGCGCGCTGGCTGCCAGATGTTTTGGTACTCGGTTGCGTTGCCGGTCGCCACCACGACCCCCTTACCGCTGCCCCTGATGATTCGGCTTCCGCGGTA
>CAZEPA010000325.1:1995-5520 GCA_964513955.1 uncultured Anaerolineae bacterium
TGGAATGGCGCTTACCTTTTGCCCAGCCTTACGACTTCTCTGCAATCCGCTTCAGAAACGACTTGCGGAGAGGGGGTGTTAGCTCTTGGAACTTATCCACGAGCCAGTCCACCGCCAGTTCGTTGAGGCGCTTCTCGACGGGCGCAATCTCCCCGGTCACCTCCCATTCATCGACGGCCAATCCTCTGGCTTCGACGAGCTGGAGATCAGTCGGCACCAGGTCACCTGGCTGTAACAGCACGACGTCGCCCATGCGTAAATTGTCCTGGCTGTTGGCGATTGATGTTAGGGTTGTCACCGATCTACCTTTCAAGAGCCTGGTGGTCGAAGGATGATGGGACAGCCGTTGATCGCTGTCCTGACTGATCGCCGCACATCCTTAGCGTAAACGGTAGAGGAGCGCGGCGCCCATGATAAACAGAAGGGAAGCATAGGCAAAGCCAGCGGCCGGGCTCACCGCAGTCCACAACAGACCGACGATGATGCTGGACAGGAAGTCGCCGAAACCGTTGACGGTCGCCAGCACGCCATAGCCGGTGCCGCGGACATCGGCTGGCAGGTAATCAGCGGCCAGCGCGCCTTCCAATGCGTCTTCCGAGGCAATGAACATTCCGCCGAGAACGAACAGCGGCGCCAGCGCCCAAATCGTCGGCGTCGCCACGATCCAGCCGAGGCTCATGACGGCCGCCAGGCTGTAGCCTGCGACCAGCAGCTTGCGCTTGCCGACCCGGTCCGCCAGCGCGCCGATGGGATAGGACATTGCCGCGTAGAAGACGTTGTGCAGCACGTAGAGCGCAATGGCCACCTGACCGGCCTGGGCCGCGCCCATCGTGGGCGACAACATCTGGACGGCACGCAGCGTCAACAGGCTGTGCGCAAAATCGCCGGCGCCAAAGATGCCAACCGCCACTAGAAACAGCTTGAACTTTGTTGGCAGTGCGCCAATCGTTTTGAGCAAACCAGCGGCGGCGCCCGGCGTTTTTCGGCGTTCCTTGACCAACAAGGCAAAGGCGAGCGCGGCGAGCAGGCCCGGGATCAGTGTGATCACGAAGATCTGACGATAGGTCGCCTCTTTGACCTCCTGCCCGGCCAGCAGGCTAATCATCAGCAGGGCCACCGTTGGCCCGACAATGGCGCCCAACGTATCACCGGCCCGGTGAAAGCCAAAAGCCCGACCGCGCGCTTCAAGTGGTACCGCCTCAGCTAGCATGGCGTCGCGCACCGGGCCGCGCATGCCGCGCCCCAGCCAGCCAACGGCCCGCGCGACCAGCACCTGCGGCCAGGTGTACGCCAGGGCAAACAGCCCGGTAGTTAGCCCGGTTAGCAGGTAGCCTGTCACTGCCAGCGGCTTGCGCCGCACCATGCGATCGCTCAACCAGCCGGAGATCAGCTTTACAAAGGATGACACTGCATCGGCGACCCCTTCGATCGTGCCCAGCGCAGCGGCCGGCGCGCCAATGGCCGCCAGGAAGAGCGGCAAAATTGCGGTGGCCACTTCGTGTCCAAAATCGCTAAAGAAACTGGCCAGCGTCATGCCGACAACGCTGCGATTCAGCCATGGGACAGATTGGGGCGGGGAGGATACAGCAATGGTGGAATCGTCGGGGTTATTCATTGAATCGCTCATCTGCCATGCTCCATCAATCAATGACCAGAGTGGATCGAGATTCAACGAAAACGGCTCAAACTCAATCACGTCCTGGTTCTATTTAGAGTCTATCCGAAAACCCGCTGACGAGCCCCCTTTGTCCAACTGATTTCAGGGTTTTTGGATAGACTCTTAGTGGGTTCTGTCTGCAATGAGCATCTGGCAGCATGGCAATAAACAAGCCTCTACCAGTGCGATGTTCTGGTAGAGGCCATCAGTCTTGCGACGAATTGGATCACAGGATCCAGGGGAGCCTCATCCCCTGTCATTGCGTAGTATTATAGCACACTTGCGCCGCAAACGGAAAACGCCGCGGGTTAGCGTGACCGAGTTGGGACATGGGGGACCTCGGTCGTTTGCAGGGGCCAGATCATGCTTGCGGCTGGTAACCCTGCCAAACAAAGCAACAACCGGCAACAGCGTTTCGCCCCAGGCGCTGACCCAACTCCAGGTCTTCAGGCTGGCGACGCCGAGTGCCGCACTGGTGCGCCGGTGGGTCGAGTAGCCCCAGGGGTACATCTGCCGGGCTAACCGCCGCACCTCCGTGCGGTAGTGGGAGTAGGGCGCCAGGCCGGGCGGCAAGTTGGTGAAGCTGCCGCGGATACACTGCGGGTTGCGGCAGTAGTAGCGATACACGGCTAGCTCCTGTACCTGGCGCCTCTCGTCGTAGTACTTCTTCAGGCGCGGCGTGGCACTCTTGCGCCAAACTTGAAGGGAGAACTTGCCGCGGCCCTCTCGACGATTGACCTCCCACCGCGCATCGCTTATAATTCCTCCTGCCGTGGTGATCCATCCAACCGTCCTGCACGGCGAGCCAGCTCATTTCCTCGAACTCGATCAGGAAGAGTCCATGCAACAGGGCAAAGTCAAGACAGCGGTCGTCATCGCGGTCGGCTTGCTGCTCGGCGCCGTCATCGCCGGCCAGCTCAACGCGTTTCTGGGTATTTCGTTCACGGCCAAAGATCTGCCGCATGAGGCTGTGTACACCCCAGGCCCGCCGCTGCAACCGGCCGCGCCGCTGTTACCGGTCGCGGCGATTGTCCTGCCAGACGGCGCGCGGCAAGACGAGCTGTACCTGCGCGCCGCAACCGAACTGGCCGGTCAGCTCGAGGTGCGCAGCGGGCAGCGGCCGGCCATCGTCGACTCGCCGGCGGACGCGCCGGCTGGCCGGCAGATCTTTGTCGGCGCAGCCAACGCGCCCGATGCAGCCGCCACGCTGCGCTTTGCGTCACCGGAGGCCTTTGCCTTCGTGCCATCCCAGGAAACCGGCGGCGAGCCATCACTGGCCGTGATCGGCGGCGGGCGCAGCGGCGACGTGTACGGGCTGTACCGGTTGGCCGACCAGGTGCTGGGCGGCGTCGACGAGGCCACGCTGTACGGTGCGGCGCGCGCCTTTGCGCCGGCCCTGGCGCGGCGGCTGGTCGACCTGGGCGCGGTAGGCATCCCCCAGGACCCGGCGCGCTGGGACCCCACCAACTACTCGCACCACCTGCGCGCCTTCGAAGACGTGTTCCTGGCCGGGCCGCCCTATGTCGACGAGGCCCAGTTCGCTGTGGTCGAACAGCAGTTCCACGACTACGTGCAGCGCATGATCGCCTACGGCAACAACGGCATCGTAATCCCCGGTTTTCTGGAGTTCATCGACTTCGACCGCGTGGGTGACGGCACGGAGATCTACCCGGCCGACAGCGACTACCGGGCGCGCAGCGCGGCGCTACGCGAGCACTTCGGCCGGCTGTTCGACTACGCCGACGACATGGGCATGGAGGTGATCCTCTACACCGACATGCTGGCGCTGACCCCGCCGCTGCAAGCCTATTTGGAGGAACGCTTCGGCGGGCTGGACACCGAAAACCCGGAACTGTGGGAGGTCTACC
>CAZEPA010000326.1:0-5515 GCA_964513955.1 uncultured Anaerolineae bacterium
GGCGCATGGGCAGCGCCGGCCGCGGCGCCTGCGGGCGCCAACATCTTAGTCAACACACTGACTGACGAATTGAACGCGGACGGCGACTGCGCTTTGCGCGAAGCCATCCGCGCGGCCAACCTGAATCAGGCAGTGGACGCGTGCGCGGCCGGCGCAGGCGCCGACACAATCACCCTGCAAGCCAATGTCACCTACACCCTGACCCGTGCAGGCGCAGATGACACTGCGGTCAATGGCGATCTAGACATCACCGACGACGTGACCATCGTCGGCAGCAACACCATCATTGACGCCAACGGTGCAGTCACGCTGGACCGTGTGATCCAGGTATTGAGCGGTAACATCGTCACCATCTCCAATGTCACGCTGCGCAACGGCCGCACCACATCGTTTGGCGGCGGCATCCGCAACGCAGGCACCCTGACACTGCGTTCGGTCACGGTTTCCAGCAATCAAAGCACCGGTAATGCGGGCGGCGGCCTTGCGAACGAAAGCGGCGCGTTGACCTTGAGAGAAAGCACGATCAACAACAACACGGCTGCCACCCTGGGCGGCGGCATCGCGCTGCTTGGCGGCACGCTCGAGGCCGTCAACCTGAATCTGAACAACAACACGGCCACCAGCGACCGCGGCGGCGGCCTTTGGGTCGGCAGCACCGCCTCAGCCACGCTGATCAACAGCATGATCAACAACAACAGCGCGGGCACCAACGGAGGCGGCATCTATAACGAAAACAGCCTGACCTTGCTGGGCAGCACGGTGCATACGAATGATGCGGGTACGCCCGGCGGCGGTGTGAGCGAGGTGGGCGGTGGCATCTACAACCTGGACACCCTGGTCATGAGTCACAGCACGGTGCGCAACAATTACGCCGACGACAGCGGCGGCATCTCCAACGACGGCGGCAGCCTAACCATTCGCAGCAGCACGATCAACAACAACACCGCGATCAGCGCGGCGGGCCTGCGCAACGCCAACGATGGCACAGCCGTGCTGATCAACAGCACGGTTAGCAGCAACTCGGCCACCGCGGGAGCCGGCGGTATCGCCAACGGCAGCGGCGCCACGCTGCAGCTCAGCAACGTCACCATCGCCTTCAATGTGGCAGACTCCGACGCCAGCAACTTCGGCGACGGCGGTGGACTGAGCAACTCGGCCACCGCGACGGTGCGCAACAGCCTGATCGGAGAGAACGTGGATGCATCAACCAGCGGCACGATCTTTCCCGATTGCGCGGGTGGCTTCACCTCCGACGGCTATAACTTGATCGAGAACACGACGGGCTGCGCGATCGGCGGCAACACGACCGGCAACATCACGGGTATAGACCCCAACCTGGCGGGCCTGGCGAGCAACGGCGGTCGCACCCAGACGAACTCGTTTCCAACCGGGTCGCCGCCTTTCAACGCCGGCAACCCCGCGGGCTGCGTAGATCATACCGGCGCCGCGGTGAAGTCTGACCAACGCGACGGCGCGCGGCTGACGCGTTGCGATATGGGCGCGTTCGAATTCGCTGCGTGTCTGCTCTTCGGCGACGTAGACGACGATGGCGACGTGGATGTGGCCGATATCAGCGCCGTGGCCAATGCCTGGCCGAATCCAGCCCTCAATCCCGCGCTCGACATTGCGCTCAGCGGCTACATAGATATCGTTGACGCCGCCGCGACGGCGGCGCGGTTCGGCCTGGTCTGCTCATAGACAAGCAGGCATCGTTCAGCCGATCGGCCAGGGGCCTGGTTTCTGACAGAAGCCGGGCCTCTTTGATAGAACCGCACCATGTGCGTGCAAAGCCAGCGTGAATCTGCGTTCTCTCTATCCTCTTCTCAACCCTTCCTTGCGGAGCAACCTCTGCGCACAACCGTATCTATGATGCGCATCATATGCAAAAAAGCGCATACAGAGGTATCATATGCAAAGATATGCATGTGCTTGTTTGTGATCAATTTATTTGACTATTTCAGCCAGGAGAGCGCAAGCCGATGGAGATATCGTACGAAGAGATTGCCAACCGCCTGAAACTGCTGTCGCACCCGGTGCGGCTGCAAATCCTGGACGCCCTGCGCAATGACGATGCGTGCGTGTGTCACCTGGAGACGGCCTTGCGGCGGCCGCAGCCCTACATTTCACAGCAGTTGGCCGTCCTGCGCAGCGAAGGCCTGATCACCGATCGCAAGGAAGGCCAAAATGTCTATTACCGGGTGACTGATCCCACGGTGGCTGCCTTGCTCACCGCGGTGCTAGGCCCGCCCCAGATCGCCAGTCCCTTCACTCGCCCCTTGGCGGGTTGTCCCTGCCCACAGTGCAGCACCTTCGCGCCGATCACCTTATCCAATGCCAATGGCCCCGGCAACTTGAACCGGCCGCCAATCCTGACCAGAGGAAATCTGTATGCAACCTGAACTTCTAGAACTAAAGATTGACAAATTCACCTTTCGTGTGCGCCGCGGTCTCTGGTACACCGAGGCTGGCGCCTGGGCCGAGGTGGACGCCCGCGCGGGTCTGGCCCGCGTGGGCCTGAGCGATTTTCGCCAGCAGAGCAGCGGCGATATTGCCTTTGCCGAGGTCTTCCCCGCGGGCATCCACGTGGCGCAGGGTGAAGAAATGGCGAGCCTGGAGACGGTCAAGGTGGATGTGGGCGTTGTATCGCCGGTGACGGGTGTCATTGAGGAAGTCAACCCCGCGTTGGAAGACGCGCCCGAATGTATCAATCAGGATCCGTACGGCGCCGGTTGGTTGGCTGCCATCAGGCTGGAGCGTTGGCAGGCCGATCGCGCGCACCTGCTAGATGCTGACGCCTATTTTGCGGTCATGAAAGCCCAGGCGGAAGCCGCCGCGGCGTAGGAAAGGTATACGATCATTCATGGACAACAATGCAACGCCCCGACCAGAACGAGTTCTGGTGGTGCCGTGCTCAGGCATCGGCAAGTCGTATGGGACGGTGACGCGCGAAGCGGCGTATATCCTGGCCGAGGAATTGCGGCCAGACCAGGTGGAGCTGCTCCCGCTGTCGCTGGTGGTCCTCGGCGACGAAGCCCTCAAGCAGAGCATCCAGGGCCGGGCGGCCATTACGATTGACGGCTGCAACCTGGAGTGCGCGCGCAAAAACGTCAGCGATGCTGGCGCCGTCGTCGTGGAAAATTTCCGCGTGCTCGAAGCGTATCGGCAGCATCGTCAGCTCAAGCCGCAGGGCATTGCCGAGCTGAACGAGGGCGGTCGAGCCCTGGCGCGTATCATGGCGGCTGAGGCCGCCGCGGTGGTTGACCGCCTGCCGGAGGTAGATCATGCCTGATCTTCCAGAGAAGAAAGTCGGCATTGTCGCCTGTTCCGGCGAAGAGATGGCAGAAGGGCTGGTAACGCGCCTGGCCGCGCTGAAAACCCTGGAGGAACAGCGCCGCGGACAAACGGTGACGATTTGTCTGCCGCTGTTTCTGGCCGGCGGCGAAGGCGACCGCGCCTTTGCCAAGTTCTACCCGACGATTGCCGTTGATGGCTGCGATAAGCGCTGCGCCGCGCGCGCCACAGAAATGTACAGCAACAAGCCGGCCGCCAGCTTCGTCGTCACCGACTTCATCGAGGAGTACGGCCTGCCCACCCCCAACGGCCTGCGCAGGCTCGACGCCGGCGGGCAACTGGTGGTGGACCGGTTGGCCGACGCGCTGGCGGCGAAGGTGGATGAGCTGATGGCTGTGCGCTGGAGCCGAACCAAAGGCGCCGCCGTGGATTCGTCCCCGACTCCGAACACGAAAGTAACCGACGGTGCGGCGTGTGCGTGCGGTTCCGGCATTCCCATCACCCGGATTGAGATCCACGGCCAGACGCTGGAATTCCTGGCGCTGACCGCGATCTTCGACATGGCCGATGCGCAGGGTCAACCCACCGGCGACGCCGCGCCAGACAGTCTGCTGGCTGCGGTGCGCCTCTACAATCCGGCGCCCGCGGGGCAGGAAAGCCTGTATGCGGAGGCCGTGGGCCTGGCTTGGAAGAACTACAAGACTCAGAAAGCGAGCCGATCCTGATGGCGAAGACAGCAACGTATTGGACCGACGTGCGTTGGGACGGCGAACACTGGGGCCATGTGACGCTGGGCAACGGCCCGCAGATGCCCTTTTCCGCGCCGCCCGACGCGTACGGCCACGAAGGGGTGCTGACGCCGGAAGATGCCTTTGTGGCCGCGGCCAACACCTGCATCATGATGATGTTCCTGTGGGCCTGCGAACGCTTCAAGATTGACCTGGTCAGCTACACGTGCCACGCAGAAGGCACGAAGCGCATCGAGCTGGATCAAACGGAGCTCTTCACCCACCTGCGGTTCCATCCACAGATTGTGGTGCGCCAGGCCGACGAAAAACGCGTCCGCCGCGCGCTGGAATCCGCCCAGAAATACAGCCTGGTGGCGAACTCGGTAAAGAGCGAAATCATCATCGAACCAAAAATTATCGTCATGGAAAAAGGAGCTACGATCGTATGACCATCAACATCAAAGTGCTCGGCCCGGGCTGCAATAACTGCCACCTGGTCGAGGAGAACGCCAGGGCCGCCGTGACGCAGCTCGGCGTTGAGGCCGAAATCGAACACGTGACCGATCGCGCTGCGTACCCCACCTACGGTCTGTTGTATACACCTGGCCTGGTGATCAACGGCAAGCTGGTCAGCGGCGGACGCATCCCCACCGTGGCCGAGGTGCAGACCTGGCTCGCCAACGCGGCGATGGCTGACTGAAATGAAAGGCCCCTCGGCGCCTGGCCGAGGGGCCTTTTTGGGTCGTTATATATGCAAAATTCTGCATGGAAAACAGTTGGACTGTCAATATCGTGTAAGCAAAAAGGCACGATCTATGAATGCACCGATGGCGAAAAAAACCCTGTTGGTGGTGTTAGCCCACCCAGACGATGAGAGTTTCCCCATGGGCGGCACGCTCGCAAAATACACCTCTGAGGGCGCGCAGGTGACGCTGGTGTGCGCTACGCGCGGCGAGGCTGGCATTTCTGGCTTGAGTGCTGCTGACACTGCCCAAATCCGCACACGCGAGCTGCAGGCTTCCGCCGCAGCGCTGGGACTGGCCGACGTGCGTTTCCTCGGGTATCTGGATGGCCAATTGACCGCCGCCGACGCGGACGCGGTCGTCGGCCAGCTCGTCAACATTCTGCGCGCGGTGGGGCCGCAGGCAGTCATCACGTTTGGCCCCGACGGCATCTCCGGCCACCCCGACCACCTGGCCATCCATCGCATGACGACATCAGCTTTTGACCAGGCTGCGCTCCCCGCGCGGCTCTACTACCTGGCGCCCTCCGAGGCGACGCTGCAAGGCTGCGGCGTGATCCCGTCACAGGAACTCGCCGGCGGGCCGGTAGCGGCCATTGACGTGGCCCATCATCTGGTGACCAAAGTGCGCGCCATACAGTGCCACGCCAGCCAGGACCCACCTTTCTCCGGGCCACCTGAAATCGAGGCCAAGCGTCTTACCTGTCACGAGTACTTCACCCTGGCCCGGCCTATCGTGGAAAACGGCACAGGC
>CAZEPA010000327.1:0-5513 GCA_964513955.1 uncultured Anaerolineae bacterium
AGATGATCCCATCCGTGGAGATGGTGCGCGCGGTCGCTTCAGGGTTATTGACGTAGCCCAGGAATGTCTGCGGTCCGCTGAAGCAGATGTCCCCAATCTCGCCGTCGGGCAGCTCGGCGCCGGCCGCGCCGTTGGCCTGCATGGGTTGGCGAATGGAGAGCGGATAGGCTGGCATGTCGAAGCCGACGCTGGCGAGAATATCATCTACCGTGCCATCGAGGGGCGAATAGGTGACAAAACCGCCCGTTTCCGTCAAGCCCAGCCCGGTGCCAAACTTGGGCGCCATGGCCTTGAGCCGTTCCAGGAATGACCGCGGCACCTGCTGGCCGCCGTAGAGCGCAAACTCCAGGCTCGACAGGTCGTACTGGTCATAGTTGGGCAGGCGCCACTCCATATTGAAGAGGGCCGGAATCTGGCCCATCACCGTGATCTTGAAGTCTTGGATGGCCTGCAGCGACTTGACCGGATCGAAGATGTGCAGCAAGACGGCCGTGCCGCCCATCCAAAGGATCGTCATCAACTGCTCGGCCTGCCCGCCAACGTGCGACGGCGGCAGGTTGACCAACATGCGCGAGTCTTCGCCGATGCCAAAGCCATAGGCCAGGCACATGTTTTGGCAGGTGATGTTGCGGTGCGAGAGCAGCGCCGGCTTGGGGTAGCCGGTGGAACCAGTCGTGAAAATGACCTGGGCGCCGTCAGTTTCCGCGACGGCCGCCGCGGCCGCGCCATACACGCGCAGGATCGGCGAGTTCGCAGTGTCCTGCATCGCTGCCGTCGCCAGGGCCTGCGCCTCCGCGGCCAAAACAAAGGCCGACTTGGCGCCGGCGATGGTTTCGTCAGGCGCCGAGAACTGGATGAAATGCTCAACAAATGGGCAGTGCGCCATCACGGCTTTGCCCAGCTCGCGGAAGTCGGCCAGGGGCGTCTGTCCCAGGAAGGCGTAGCCCTTGGCTTTGATCAGGCTGAGGCTGCGAATGACCTCCGGCCCCTTCAGGCGCAAGTCCAGCGGCGCATGAATGACGCCGATCTTGAAGCAGGCGTACTGGAGGAAGATGTGTTCGGTCAAGAAGGGCAGCGAGGTAGCGAAAAAATCGCCCTTTTTGAACCCCATCTCAACCAGTTTCAGGGCGAGCGCGGTGGTGGTTTTGTCGAATTGCTCCCAGGTGACTTCCTGTTTGGTGTCGGCGTTGATGAGGGCCAGCGCATTGGGCTTGGCGCGCGCCCATTTGGCGACGATGCCATGCAGTAGATGCCGATCGGCGAAGTCCGTTTCATAATGTCCCAGCGTCATTTGCGGGACGCCATGTCGCTTCTCAATCTCCACGATTTCTTCCTCCAGGCGGCGGGGGTTTACATGTCCAATTTGAACACACGCTGCGCGTTGTCGTGCATGAACCGGGCGCGAATGTCCGGCGGCAACTCGAGCGCCAGGGCTTGCTGCGTACAGGTTTCGAAGGATAACTGCGGGAAATTGGTGGCAAACAGCACCTTGTCCTTGCCATAGGTGCGCAAGAAGTGAAGCAGCGACGGCGGGTAATAGCGCGGCAGGTAGGCGGATGTGTCAATGTAGACATTGGCATGCTTCCAGGCCAGGCTGATCATCTCATCGGTCCAGGGATAGCCAATGTGTCCGCCGACGATGCGCAGCTCGGGAAACGTCAGGGCTACTTCATCCAGGTAGGGAATGGGGCGACCCGTTTCGGAGGGCATCAGAGGCCCGGTGTGGCCGACCTGGGTGCAGAAAGGAATGTCAAGTTCGATACACTTGACATAAAGTGGATAATAGAGCTTGTCGTTGGGTGGGCGATTCCACAGCCAGGGGATCACCCGCAGCGCCTTGAAGCCTAGCTCTTTGACTGCGCGCTCTAGTTCATGCACCGCTTCCAGCGGGCGTTCTAGATTGACCGCAGCCACGCCGATGAAGCGGCCGGGAAACTCACGCGCGATGGCGGCGACGTCGTCGTTGCTGAACACCCAGGCGCCAGGCCGCCGCCAGGCTGACAGTAGCACCGTCTGGATGCCGGCTCGATCCATGAGGGCAACCGTTTGTGCGGGGGTCAAACCGGTTTCGAGAAGATGGCCCGCGCCCGATTGGGCAAAGAGGCGCAAGATTTCCGGCACGTGTTGGAAACCCTGCAAGGACGCCGGTTGCGCCCAGGCATCAATGATGGTCATCGGTTCGTTTGACATCGTTGTCCTTTGTTGTGCTAACCTTTTGTGATTATTTTAACATAGTCCTGGCCGATTGTCATCTTGCCGCCATGCGGGGTGCCTTTCAAACTGGGGGCAAGATGGCACCGCAGTCGGTTTGGAAGCCAACCGCCGCTGCGGTACAATCTCCCCATCATGTCAACACCGCGTGCCCATCCTGCTCGCCGCCTGTGGCCCGTGCTGCTTTTGCTTCTACTGGCCCTGGCCCTGCGCCTCTATCGTCTCGCCAACCAAAGCCTTTGGTACGATGAAGGCGTCACCGCGGCCATCAGCCAGCGCAGCCTGGCCGACCTGGCGCGATGGACGGCCGACGACATCCAGCCGCCGCTCTACTACGTCCTGGTCGCCGGCTGGACGCGGCTGACGGGCACAAGCGAATGGGCGCTGCGCTTTCCATCTGCGGCCGCCGGTCTGTTGACCCTACCGCTGCTGCTGGCGCTGCACCGGCGCCTCTGGCGTCTGGTCGCAGGGCCGGTCGTCCCCTCCGCACTGCCGCTTCTGCTGCTGGCAGGGTGCGCGCCGCTGTGGGTTTATTACGCACAAGAGGCGCGTAACTACACCCTGCTAACTGGCCTGGGCGTCCTATTCGCTTATCTCCTGCTGCGTGTGCTGACCACGCCCGCGCCCCGGCCGCGACGCTGGTTATGGCTGGCCGCGGCGCTGACCGCGGCCGCGGCGCTGTATACGCACTACTTTGCCCTCTTTCTCCTGCTGGCGCTGGGCCTCTTTTACTTGCTAGGCCTCTGGCTGCAACGCGCCGCAGACCTGCGCCCGCGGCTGGCCGAGGCGGGGTTGGCGGCCGCCATTGTGCTGCTTCTCTACGCGCCCTGGCTGCCCTTTCTGCTCAACCGCTACCGGGTGGACGCCAGCTATTGGCAAGGCCCGCTGAAAATGGGCGAAGCCCTGCGCCATCTGGCGATCAACGTCACCCTGGGCGCGCCGGAGATGATGCTGGAACCGGCGGCTGTTGCCTGGCTGCCCGCCTGGGGACTCATCATCGCCGCCGCGCTGATCGGCCTGGGCCTCCTGCACGCCCGATCAGGCAATCGTCGCCTCGCCAGCCTGCCCGCGCTCTTTCTCTTGCTCTATCTGCTCCTGCCCGCACTGCTGATTCTGCTCCTGGCCTGGCGTACGCCCAAGTTCAACCCTCGCTATCTCATGCTAGTGACGCCCGCCTTCTATCTGCTGCTGGGCGGCGGACTGAGCAGCGTGTGGACCTGGCGCCGGGGGCGCGGCCGGCCGCTAGCCGCGCTGCTGCTTGGGCTGGCGCTGCTGCTCTCCGCACAGGCCGTCAACAATTGGTTCACCGATCCTGCCTTCGCTAAAGCCGACTGGCGCGGCGTGGCAACTTACGTGGATTCGCATAGTCAAGATGATGAAGCGGTGATCCTGGTGAGCGGGCACGCGTTCCCGGTTTGGGATTACTACGCGCCCTCGCGGACTTCGGCGAGCTCAGTCGAGCCGCCGCCGCTGCGCCTGCCGTCCTTCGATGTGCTCAATGTGAACCAGGTGCTGGGTTATGACGTGGCAACCGCGCTGCAGGCGCAGGTCGCGGGGCGGGCCGGGGCCTGGCTGGTCACCTGGCAGGACAACGTGGTGGACCCGGTCGGCTTCGTGGCCGATCAACTGGCGCGCGCAGGCGCGGAGCGGCCGGTGACTGCGCGCTTTGCGGGGATCGGCCTGCGCCATTTTGCCCTGCCGCCGGGCGCGAGCTTCAGCGCGGCGCCGCCGCTGACGGTCGCCAGCGATCTAGCCTTCGGCGGCCAGGTCAGGCTGCTGGGCTGGAGTCAGCCCACGGCGGCCGGCGCGCCGACTTCTACGCTGCGCCTGGAATGGGAGGCCGTGCAGCCGCTGGCTGCGGACCTCAAGCTGGCCGCGGAAATCATAGACAGTCAGGGCCAGGTATGGGGCCGCGTCGCCGACCGCCGCCTGGCGGTGTACGATTTTCCCACCATGCGCTGGCAGCCTGACGCGCCGGTGTTTGCTGTAGTCCCGCTGCCGTTATGGCCGGGCGCGCCGCCCGGCGTCTATGACCTGCGCCTGCGCGTCTATGCCGAGGGGCAAACGACGGCGCTGGAGGCGTTCGACGCGGCCGGCCGTTCGCAGGGCGACCACGGGCGCCTGACAGGGCTGCAGTCGCCTGCGCTGGTGACGCAGGGGCCAGCCGGGCCGTTGGCGCCGACTGACGCCGTGACCCTGTCCGCGGCGCTGCACCTGGCGCCGGATTTGTCTTTGAGCCGCGCCTGGCTGGCGCCCGCAGCCGTGGAGCCGGGCGCGCGCCTGGCGTTGGCGCTCTGGTGGCGGGTGGGGGCGGCGCAGCCGGCCGTGAATTACCGCTTGCACCTGGCCTGGCAGACCGTAGACGGCGCGATCCTGCCTGGTCCGACGCTGGCGCTGGCGCCTGACTGGGCATCCACGGTGTGGCCGCCGCAGGCGCAAGTGCTGACGTTGGCCGCGCCCTCGCTGCCCATCACGGCCACGGCCGGCGCCTGGGCGCTGCGCTTGACGCTGGTTGGGTCAGACGACGCGGCGCCGGCTGGGGATGCGGCCATCCTGCCGCTGACCGCGCTCACCAGCACGCGGCGCTTCGACGCACCCGCGCTCGACATCGCCATTGGTGCGGATTTTGGCGACGCCCTGCGCCTGATCGGCGCCAACCTGTCGCCGCAGCCGGCGCGGCCGGGCCAGCCCTGGCGCGTGACGCTGGCCTGGCAGGCGCGCGTCTCGCCAGCGACCGATCTGCACAGCTTTGTGCAGTTGCTCGATGCCAACGGCCGCCTGCGCACCCAGGTGAACCAACCGCCCGGCGACCGCCCTACGAGCGCATGGCTGCCCGGCGAAGTCGTCGTCACGGCCTATGACCTGGATCTGCCGGCCGACTTGCCGCTAGGTGAGTATCGCCTCATCGCCGGCCTCTACGACCCGGACCGGCCCGGACTGTCGCGGCTGCGTGTGCAGCCCGGCGACCAGGATGCGGCTGAGCTGGCGCGCATTTCTCTGCCCTGACCTCCACATAGGCCGCGGATGAACACGGATCGCCACGGATTTCCTGTCTTTATCCACGGTTGTGCGCCCCGCGCATGGGTAACCGACTTCAATTGGCGAAAGCGGCGCGCTGTGGTAGACTTGCGTCATGGTCGCCCTGCGGCTGCTGCCTGGCGCGGCCATGATTCTGACCGTTTTCGTGACCTTCATGCACTGGATCAATAAACGTAAGCGATGGTTGCTCGTGCTGTGCCTGGTCAGCTTGGCCGTACTCAGCACGGGTTGTGTTTCCTTGTTGCGTCCCCTCCTTGCCAACG
>CAZEPA010000328.1:0-3275 GCA_964513955.1 uncultured Anaerolineae bacterium
TTTGCTTCTCCAGCAGCTTGCGCTTGCGCGTGATGTCGCCGCCGTAGCATTTGGAAAGCACATCCTTGCGATAGGCCTTCACGTTGGCCCGACTGATGATCTTCTTGCCCAGCGCGGCCTGAATCGGCACCTCGTACTGCTGCCGCGGGATGACTTCCTTCATCTTGCTGACCAGCCGCTGCCCTTTTTGGAAGGCTTGGTCCCGGTGAACGATGACCGACAACGCGTCCACTGGAATGTCGTTGATGAGCACATCCAGGCGCACCATGTCGGCCACACGGTAATCATCGAAGGCGTAGTCCATGCTGGCATAGCCGCGCGTGCGCGCCTTGAGATCGTTGTAGAAATTCACCAAGATTTCAACCAGCGGGATATGGTAGGTAAGCAGCACCCGGCGCTCGTCCAGGTATTCTTGATTCACGAACTCGCCGCGGCGTTTGGTCGCCAGGTCCATCACCTGGCCGATGTATTCCACCGGCGTAAAAACCGTGATCTTCATCCACGGCTCGCGAATCTCGGTGATCTCGCTTTCGGGCGGCAGCTCCACCGGGTTGTCCACCAGAAGCCCGGCGCCGTTCGTCTTGGTCACCTGGTACTCCACGCTGGGCGCGGTGAACAGCACATCCAGGTCGTATTCACGTTCCAGGCGCTCCTGGATGATCTCCATGTGGAAGAGACCCAGGAAGCCACAGCGGAAACCAAAGCCCAGGGCTTGGCTGCTCTCTGGCTGGAAGATGAGCGAGGCGTCGTTGAGCTGCAATTTTTCCAGCGCATCGCGCAGCAGGGCATAGTCCTCCCCGCGCGTCGGATAAAGCCCGGCAAACACCATCGGCTTGGATGGTTCATAGCCGGGCAGAGGCGCTTCTGCGCTGTGCAGCCAGGTAGTCAGGGTGTCGCCCACGCGGCAATCGCGCACCGACTTGAGGCCGGTGGCGATGTAGCCCACCTCGCCGGCTGACAGTTCGCCGGTTGGGACCATGCCGGGGCCGAAGATGCCGACATCCAATGGCTCGACCCGCAGGCCGCTCGACATCACCTTGAGGTTCGGCCCCAGGCTGTACGCGCCATCGAAGACGCGCACATAGGCCACCACGCCTTTGTACGCGTCATAGTGGCTGTCGAACACCAGCGCACGCAGCGGCGCGGCGGCGTTGCCCTTGGGCGGCGGCACATGCTTCACCACCGATTCCAGCACCGCGGTTACATTCAGTCCCTCTTTGGCCGAAATGCGAATCACGTCATCCAGCGGCGTGCCGATCAGTTCGCCAATTTCCTGCGCCACTTCGTCCGGCCGCGCAGACAGCATATCAATCTTGTTGACGACCGGGATGATCTCCAGGTCATGCTCCAGCGCCAGGTAGAGATTGGCCAGGGTCTGCGCCTCGATGCCCTGGCTGGCATCCACCACAAGCACGGCTCCCTCGCACGCGGTGAGCGCGCGCGACACCTCGTACGAGAAGTCCACATGGCCGGGCGTGTCAATCAGGTTGATTTCGTACTTTTGACCGCCGCTGGCTGTGTAACTCATACGCACAGCCGACGCCTTGATGGTGACGCCTTTCTCGCGTTCGAGATCCATCGTGTCCAACATCTGGTCGGTCATATCGCGATCGGAAACCGTTCCAGTCACTTGCAGCAGGCGATCGGCCAGGGTGCTCTTCCCGTGGTCTACGTGCGCCACGATGCAAAAATTGCGTATCAGCGATTGATCCATAATGGCAGATTCTACACGAGAAAGCGGAAAAAGTGCAATTGGAGACTAGAGATTGGAGATCGGAGATCGGAGACCGGAGACCGGAGACCGCGGGGGGAAACTTGTGGGCATGGGCCTATGGCCTATGACGGCGCGGCACTCCCCGCCCGATCTCTGGTCTCTGATCTCCGATATCCGCCCAACAAAAGGCAGCCTACCGGTCTGATAGACTGCCTTTCGTGTTTACAGTTCAAGCCAGGGAACGGGGACGCCCGGCATCAAGCCGTCGAATGAATTCGAGGCGAATGGGCGTACCGCCGTCAGGGCTTCGGCAAGGCCTTCGACAAGCCTTCGGCGTGAGCGCTCAGGCGAACGCTCAGGCCCCGTGCGGTGAGCAGCTCGACTGAGCTCGCCGAACGTCCTGTCGAACCGCAGTCGAGCCGGCGGCCTGCGCAGACCGGCAAGGCATCCACGCTTGCCCTGAGCGAAGTCGAAGGGCAGGTGGATGCCCAGCGGTACGCCCATCAGGCGCGATTTCAATCCCTCTGCTTAGGCCACGCGGCGGCGCCAGGCCACCGCGCCAGCCGCCAAGAGCAGTGCGGCGCCAACCGCCAACGCACCGTAGGGACGGGTCGTCGGCATGGCGGCGTCAACATCGCTGAGGGTGACGGAAGTCGGGACGCCTTCGCAGGCGTAAACGTTCACATCATCCACGTACCAACCAAAGAGGCCACTGCAGCCGTCCATGCCCATGTCATAACGCAGCTGGATCGTGTTGCCTGGCTGAACGCCCGCGGCCTGCAGGTTGAGCTGCGTTTGCCCCCAACTGCCGCTGACGCTGCCGCCATCGCTGCCAGTCCAAGCGCGCTGACCGGCCAGCGGGTTGGTATTGCCCTGCCCGGCCGTGTTCAACGTCGTGTTGGGGACGTTGAAGGTATAAGCGGCCTGAGGCACCAGGGTGAAGGCCCCACCGTTAACGCTGATCTTGAGGTTGCCGCCATCCCATCGGGACTCGGTCGCCACCCAATGGTTGAAGGCCATACGCGCGGTTGTAATTCCGCCCGGAATAGCGATTACCGGACTGGTCATCAGCATAACGCCCGAGTTGTCCCCGGTGCTGCCGGAACAGTTGCCGGTGTTAGGGTCAGCGCCGAAGGCCGCCTGGCCGCCGCTGCCCGGTGAGGGGGTCGAAGGCGTCGCCGCAGTCCAGTCAATCGGTGTGATGTATGGGAAATTGTGGCTCAGCGTCCAGGTACCCAGGCCGCTCGTGAAAGCCTCGGTCCAGATTGTGTTGACCGGGCCGCCATCGCACAACGCCGGTGCGTTGGGATTGAGAAGCGGCTGGAAGTTGCACTGCGTGGGCGGTGTGGTCAACTGTGTCGCTGCGGTAGCGTCAGCTACTTCGAGGCAGTCAGCCGCTGAGATGATCTGGCCCGACGGCGTTGGCGTAGGATTGGTGGTGCTCAGCGCATTCAAGTTTTGACCGATCAGGTCGGTGCACGACTGCGCCAGCGCGCTGGACAGTTCGGGGAAGCCCGAAGTCGGCCCCAGGTAGGTGGACTGCGCACGCCAGAAGATGTTC
>CAZEPA010000328.1:3285-5489 GCA_964513955.1 uncultured Anaerolineae bacterium
GCGCGGCCTTGGTCAGGCCCAGGCCCGTGACAGTCTGGGCGTTATAGGTGCCGCCATCCACCAAGAGGGCGTACGTGTGGTTCGACACGCCGGAGTTGGTATGCACGCCGCCGCCGTCGGCGGTGCTGCAGGTATAGCTGGCCGAGGTCACTCGGCCAGGGTCGCCATAACACTCAGGCCGCCATAAGTCGCGGATCGCGCCGCCGAAGGCTGTTGAATCCTCGCCCATCAGCCAGCGATAAGTGACGTCAGTGCTGGGCGTGCCGGCGCCTAAGGTTGAACACGCGCTGCCGTCAGAGGCGCGCGGGCCGCCAGGGGTATCGGTGCCGCGACCGTTGATCAAGTCAATCGTTTCACCCCAGATGTCCGAGTAGGACTCGTTCATCGCACCAGGCTGCCAGGCGTAGATCAGGTTGCTGGTGTATTCGGTGTAGGCGTGGCCCCACTCGTGCGAGACGACGTCGTCCGAGGTGACGCCTGTGCAGTAGTTGGTGCTGGTGCTGTTCCAGTTGGCGTTGGGGCAGGAAATGCCAGGGTCGTTGTTGACCGTGCGCATCATGGCGCCGGCGTTATTGTAGGAATCGCGACCCGCCATGCTGCCGAAGAGGTTGTAGGATTCCTTGGAGCCTGCGGCCTCGTCGTTCCAGTCTATCACCTGCTGCACGCTGCCGCCCGCCCAGCCTGGCGGAATCGGATCGGGATCGGGTGGATTGGTCCACTTGATGTTGGCCAGGCTCGATTCCGAGATCTGGCGGCTAAGGGCATCAGGCGTTTGCTGGCTGTCCTGAGTGCCGCTGATCTGATCAACAATTTGCCCGTCGAAGGCGTCTACGTAGACGAACTCCCGAATCGTGCTGCCATTGCCGACCTCAACTTCGTAAACCAGGTAGTCGGCGCCGTTGGCTGTGTCTTGAAGCAGCCCCTGGCGGTAGATCAGGAGGCGGGATGCGAGCGCGCGCACATCCCCGGGGACGACGGCGACGGCCGCCGCACCTGCGCTGCTGGCGGAGATAGCCGGCGCCGTGTTGATCTTAATGCCTGGTACGATGGTACCGTTGACGGCGGTCAGCCGGCCATTCGCGTCCAGGTGGGTCTTCAGAAAGCTGCCGAAGATCGGCACGCCGTTTTGCACCTGTTCGTAGGAAAAATGGGCGGCGCCATAGCTGTCGGTTTGGCTGTTAGTTAATCGCAGTTGAGCACTGATGTTGGTGAGGCCAAAAGCCGCCCCATACTCAGCGAGGAAGGCCAGGGATTTGGCTTCCAGGGCGCCGCCGTTGACGGTGGGCATTAGGTCGCCGCCCTTGGACATCCGAATGAAGTTCACGACACCCGTGGCTGTGCGATAACTAATACTCACCTCGCCATCGGCGCGCTGCTGCAAGCGTTGAACGGCCGCGGCGACAGTCTCGGGCCCTGCCAGGGCTATCAAAGGGGCAGTTGTGTTGGGCTGAGCAGCCGCAACAAGGGGGATCATCCCCAGCAGCATGACCAGGACGGTCAAAATGGTCAACGTGGTTTTGCGTTGCATGATCAAGACTCCTTCTCGCCAGTGAGAGATGGCGTATTGCGTCTTTCTTGTGATGGATGTTGGACAGAGTGACAATAGGCGGGAGACAAAAATCAATTGAGTGCTGCCAAACCTCCTTCTGCACAATGGAGCGAGCCTTTATGCACGTCTCCCATTACGCCAGGCACCGTGCGTCAACGGAATCATTGACAGGGGCGAATCTGCCGGGGCCGCCAGAACAACAGGGAACGCAGACCGCAGACTGTTGCGGGGGGAGATTCGCGGGCGATCCACTGGCCGAGGGTAGAGTCTTACAGATGGCAAAGAAACTCATATCTCGGGCAAGACGGCCAGAAGAGCGAAGTGGCGGCGATTGTACAGCAAAGATGGAGGTTAGTCAAGCAACTTGCAGGAGAAGTCGTGATGCTTCAGGCAGGTAAGAATCACTTTTTATAGGCGCCAGGATCGAAGGGCCAAGAAGCACCCCGAGCATAACACAAGGCGGCCTATCGTGGTGATAGACCGCCTTGTATTTCAGGTCAAGGGACCGGGGCGCCCCCGCTCAGGTAAGGCAATTCAGGCCACGCGGCGGCGCCAGGCCACCGCGCCAGCCGCCAGCAGCAGGGTCAGCGCGGCCGCCAGCATGCCGTAGGGCAGCGAGGGCGTCGCGGAGCTGACGCTGCTCAGCTGCACAGCC
>CAZEPA010000329.1:0-5446 GCA_964513955.1 uncultured Anaerolineae bacterium
GCGCCGGCCGGCCGGTGCTGCTGGGACAAGATGTGGCCTGGGGAGGAATCACGCTGCGTTTCACCGAGGCGCTGCGTCCTTTCCTAAGCTTTCTCTACCTCATCACGATCACCGCCCTCGTCTTCGCCTGGCGTATTTCGCAAGGACGCACCTTCTTCCCTGCGTCCTTGCTCGTCACAAGCCTGACTGGGCTTATCATGATGGTGAGACCGCTGGCGCTGGCGCCGCTGGGGCTGGCGTTCATTGCCTGCGTGGCCGTCTTCATCGTCCAATCGGGGCGCGCGGGGTCTACGCGCGGCGCATTCCGCCAGCTCTGGCTGCCGCTGGCGGCCTTCCCGTTGTTCCTGACAGCAGACTGGTTCTTGCAGCAAATTCCGTTCAACCCGGATGACCCAATACCGCTGAGCATGGCGATTGCCCTGTTTGGCTGGGGGCTGACTCTTCTGTTGGCCCCCACTCCGCTGCACGGGCCACGCGTGGCGTTGGCGCAGGAGGCGCCCCCGCTCGTAGCCGCCTTTTTGCAGCTCACGAGTGAAGCAGTCATCCTCTACCTCGTGCGCGCATTTACATCTGATTACGTCGCGATCATTAACGATTTCAACCTGGCGCGCGTCCTCATCTACGGCGGGCTTGCCAGTATGGCCTGGGGGGGATTGGCCGCGCTGGGGCAGCGCGACTTTGCGCGGCTCTGGAGCTATGCTGGCCTTTACAACTACGGCAATCTCCTGTTGGCCATCGGCCTGGGCTTGCTGAGTTCATGGACGCTTGTGCTGCTTCTTTTTGGCGCACGCACCATTCTGATCCTCCTGGGCGCGATGAGCCTTGCCCTTTTGCGCCAGCAGGCCGCGTCTACGGAGTTCGACCGCGTCAGCGGCCTGGCGAACCGCCTGCCCTGGACGGTGGGCGGCCTATTGGCTGGCGGCATGGGCTTGATCGGCTTTCCACTGACAGCCGGCTTTGCCAGTCAGTGGACGCTGCTGCAGCAGGTCGGCGTGCGCGATGCGCGTTGGCTCTTGGTCATGATACCGGCTGCGCTTGGGGTGGCAATTGGGTTCCTGCGCGGCCTCGCAGCCCTGGGCGGCAGCACCGCGAACCCTCAGGTGCGCCGCGAGCCGCTCGTCGCTGGCTGGCTGGTGGCCCTGGGGGTCCTCGTCAGCGCCGTGCTTGGCCTTGAACCACAGTTGCTCACCGGCCCAGTAACCGCGGCTCTGGCGGCGCTGGCGTCCTTGATTGGGCGTTGACCTGGCGGCTGGCGTTCGCCGATAGCCCCTGGAAGCAAGCTGATAGGTTTTGACAGCGTCTGACTTGTAAAATGCAGTCGGAATGAGCATCAAAATGAATAGTGGCGCCCGCCGGCAAAAAGCCGCCGCGGGCGCATTGTATGTCTTAGGATTCATGCATGAACAAATCATCACGCCTGAGCGGCTTTTACCAGTTGAGCTGTGAAGAACGGGCTTCCATGGTGGCCGAATGGGCCGAGTTGAACCCGGATGAACGCCGCGCGCTGCAAACCGGGCTGAGCCTGGGCCAGGCCGGCTTCATGATCGAGAATGTCATCGGCTTGTTTGCCCTGCCGCTTGGCATTGCCACCAACTTTTGCATCAAAGATGAAGATCTGCTGGTGCCCATGGCCGTCGAAGAGCCGTCCATTGTGGCTGCCGTCAGTTTTGCCGCTCGCCTGGCGCGCGCGGGCGGCGGCTTCCGCACAGGCAGCAGCGAATCGGTGATGATCGGTCAGGTGCAGATGCTCGACCTCCCCCGGCACGATCTGGCGAGAGCCGCGGCGGCCGTGCGGGCCGCGGAGGCAGACATTCTGGCCGTTGCCAACGACCTTCACCCCAGCATTCAGGCGCGCGGCGGCGGCGCCCGTGGATTAGAAATACGCCCGCTGGCGGATACGCGGGCCGGCCCCATGCTCATCGTGCACCTGCTGTTCGACACGTGCGACGCCATGGGCGCCAATGCCGTCAACACCGCGGCCGAGGCCATTGCGCCGCTGCTGGAGACGCTGACCGGCGGCCGCGCGCTGCTGCGCATCCTCTCCAATCTGAGCGATCAACGGCAGGCCTGGGCCGAGGTGACCATTCCTGTGCAGGCGCTGGCAACCGCCGAACTGACTGGCGCGCGGGTGGCGCAGGGTATCGTAGAAGCCAATGCGTTTGCCGTGGCTGATCCGTACCGAGCGGCCACACACAACAAAGGCATTATGAACGGCATTGATGCGGTGGCGCTGGCAACAGGCAACGACTGGCGCGCGCTGGAAGCCGGAGCGCACGCCTACGCCGCGCGCAGTGGGCAGTATCGCGCGCTCACTGATTGGCAGCTGGTGCCACCATCGGGCGCGCAGACTGAAGCCGAGCTATACGGACGCCTGCAAATGCCGTTGGCCGTGGGCGTCGTGGGCGGCGCCACCAAGTCCCACCCCACGGCGCAGGTGGCGCTCAAGATCCTGGGACAGCCCAGCGCGCGCCGGCTGGCTGAGATCATGGTGGCCGTCGGACTGGCGCAGAACCTGGCAGCCCTCCGCGCCCTGGTCACGGACGGTATTCAGCGCGGGCACATGGCTCTGCATGCGCGCCAAGTTGCGCTGGCGGCCGGCGCGCAGGGTGACGAGGTCAACGCCATCGCCGTCCAACTGGTGCGCGAAGGACAAATCCGGCAGGCGCGGGCAGAAGAACTCGTACGGGCGCTGGGTGACGAGCGCCCGTCTGCGCACAGTGACAGTGATTCGAGGTAATTCCTATGTTGATGAAACCAAAACGACAGGTAGGCATTGTTGGCTATGGCGCTTACGTACCGCGCTTTCGCCTGCCGGTAACCGAGGTGTCGCGCGTGTGGACCGATGGCGAAGGCGGCGTGCCGATCAAAGAGAAGGCAGTGCCCGGCCTGGATGAAGACACCGCCACGATGTCCATCGAAGCGGCGCGTAATGCCCTGGCGCGCGCCGCAATTGATCCGCGGCTCATTCGCGCGGTCTGGGTGGGCAGCGAATCGCACCCGTACGCTGTCAAACCTACGTCCACGATTGTGGCTGAGGCGATTGGCGCCGTCCCCACGACGCAAGCGGCCGATTGGGAGTTCGCGTGCAAGGCAGGCACCGAAACCTTGCAAGCATGCTTCGGCTTCGTCGGCTCGCACATGGCCGATTACGCCCTGGGCATTGGCATGGACGCGGCGCAAGGGCGCCCCGGCGACGCCCTGGAATACACTGCGGGCGCGGGCGGGGCCGCGTTCATCATTGGCCCAGGCGAGGAAAGCGTCGCCGTGCTGGAAGGTTCGCTGTCGTACGTGACGGACACGCCCGATTTTTGGCGCCGGCCCTATGCCCACTACCCGTCGCACGGGCAGCGCTTCACGGGCGACCCAGCCTATTTCCATCATATCACGACCGCGGCGGAGATGCTCATGGGTGAGATGGGGCGCACGGCGGCGGACTACCGCTTTGCCGTATTTCACCAACCGAACCTCAAATTTCCGCAGAAAGCAGCCAAGACCCTGGGCTTTACGCCGGCGCAAATCGAGGCGGGCCTCCTGGTGGGTCTCATTGGCAACACCTATGCCGGTTCTTCGGTCATCGGCCTGACCGCCATTTTGGACATGGCCGAGCCTGGCGACCGCGTGCTCATCGTCTCCTTTGGGTCGGGCGCGGGCAGCGACGCCATTTCGTTCGAAGTGACCGATCGCATCGCGCAGCGCCGTGACACGGCTCCGCTGACGCGCCACTACATTGAACGACGCAAGGAAATTGACTACGCCACCTATGTCCGCTATCGCGGCAAGCTGCAAACGGCGTAAGGAGTGTTGCTGTGAGATCAGTGAGTATTATCGGCATTGGGCAGACGCCCGTCGGCGAAATTTGGGACCGCTCGCTGCGCCATTTGGGGCATGACGCCCTGGTCGCTGCGCTGAGCGATGCCGGCGTGGAGTCTGTGGACGCCTTGTATGTGGGCAACATGCTCTCCGGTGAATTGGCCGGACAGGAACACCTGGGCGCGCTGATGGCGGACTTCGTGGGCTGGCGCGGCGTCGAAGCCCTCAAGATCGAGGCCGCGTGCGCCTCAGGCGCGGCGGCTCTGCGCGTGGGTTACCTGGCGGTCGCCAGCGGCATGCACGATGTGGTCGCGGTATTGGGCGTCGAAAAAATGACCGACACGGCGGGCGAGGAGACCACGACCGGCCTGGCATTGGCGGCCGATCAAGAATACGAAGCGGCTGAGGGCGTTTCCTTCGTGGGGCTTAACGCCATGCTGATGCAGCGCTACATGCACCAATATGGCGTCAAGCATGAGGCGTTCGCCAATTTCACCGTCAACGCGCATCGCAATGCGCTGAACAATCCGAACGCCATGTTCCACCTGCCGCTGACGGTCAAGGATTATGTCAAAGCCAGCATGATTGCCGCGCCGGTGAACCTGCTCGATTCTTCGCCCATTTGTGACGGCGCTGCGGCCGTCATCCTCTGCGCAGGCGACCGCGCGCGCGAATTCGGGCTCAACCGCCCGCCGGTGCGCATCTTGGCGTCTGCCGTGGCAACCGATACCCTGGCCGTGCATGATCGGCGGGACCCGCTGATGCTGGATGCCGGATTTCTGAGCGCGCAGCGCGCCTATGCCCAGGCCGGCATGACGCCGCGTGACATCAACCTGTTCGAGGCGCATGACGCGTTCACGATCATGTCGGCGCTGTCGCTGGAAGCGGCTGGCTTTGCCGATCCGGGCCACGGCGTCCGCCTGGCGGAGGAAGGCGAAATTGCCATCGGCGGCCGGGTTCCCATCAGCACGATGGGCGGGTTGAAGGCGCGCGGGCATCCCGTGGGTGCGACCGGTGTTTATCAGATTGTGGAGCTGGTGCAGCAGTTGCAGGGACAAGCAGGCGCCAACCAGGTGCCTCATGCGCACATCGGCATGGCGCAGAACATTGGGGGGAGTGGAGCCACCATTATCACCCACATTCTTGCCAACGAACCGTGACGCCGGCCTGTCAGAAGCTGTCAAACTTGCCTGTTGTTGTGAAAGATGCGACAAGTTGATAGGTTTTGAGAGAAATGCGTGATACAATAAGAGTGATTGAGGGCTTTTTCACCCAAATACGTGGAGGTCAATGACCATGGGAGTTGCACGCAATTGGCGCACGCGGCGCCAACGTTATAGCCTGATGGGCGAAATTTGTGATGAATGTGGGAAGGCCATTTTCCCGCCGCGGGATGTATGTCCCCACTGCGCCGAACCGGCGCAGACGATGCAGCAGATGAGTGGTCGCGGCGAAGTCTACTCGTTCACGACGATGTACGATGCGCCGGCTGGGTTCGAGAGCTTTCTGCCGTACACCGTGGCCCTCGTCAAGCTGAACGAGGGGCCGATGCTCACCGCGCAGCTCACCGATGTCGAGTCTGATGATGTCAAGATCGGCATGCCGGTGGAGATGGTCACCCGCAAGTTGACCGAAG
>CAZEPA010000330.1:0-5437 GCA_964513955.1 uncultured Anaerolineae bacterium
AGGTGTCCGGTCGCTGCAGCGAGACCACGCGCGCCAGGCCGTCGTACTGATATTGGGTGACGTCGCCGCGGGCGTTGGTGTCGGTCTGCAGAAGATCGCTGGCGCCATAGCCATAGGTGCGCCACGTCGCGCCATAGCGATTGATGCCAGTCAGATCGCCCGCGCCGTTGTAGGCATAAGTAACCTGCCGCCCCGCGTGATCGGCCACGCGCTGCAAGGTGCCGTTGGAGTTATAGAAGAAAAAGAGGGCCATTGCCGAGGTGCTCTCGGCCTGCGTCAGGCGACCGCTGCTCGGCGCGTACGTCAACGCGTAGCCATTGCCGCTGCGATCCAGGACGCTGGACAGATAGCCTGGGGCCAGTGGGTCGGCCAGGGGACGAAAGCGATAGATCAGGCCATCGCGGGTGCGCAGCTGCGGGCCGGCCGGATCCGGCGTGATTTCGCTGAATATACCGTCGGCCTGATAGCCTGTCCACAGTTGATACGCCAAATCCACCCCGCTGCATGGCAATCCGAAGGCCGCGGCCACGGTCTGCACATCCACGACATCCACACGGTTATCGGCTGGCAGCCGCACGTCAGAGAATACATCGAAGAAGGAATCGGGCCACTGCGTGCCCCAATGCTCTGCATCCAGTTGCACATCAAACACATCAATGGGTGTGGCGCTGCGATTGACATCCTGGCGGCAGCTCAGCGGATAGTCAATGATCTCACCGTCGCCCTTGTGCAAGCGCAGGCCGCTGCTCGTCTGCTCCAAATAGACATTCAGGCTGTGCGTCCATTTGCGACCGATCGGCGTCAAAGTGGATTGAGCCTGGCTATTGTAGACAATCTGCAGGCCAAAGGTGGGGCCAACACCGTTGAACTGAAAGTGCGTGTCGCTCACGATCAAATTGCCGTTGGTGACATTGACTCCGTCAATCAAGTGGATCGGCGCGTCGGCCGGGTTGCCGTTCTCTTTTTGTCCCATACCCAGGCCGTTGCGGCCAGGCGGCGGCAAAAGCTGCGGCGCCGTCGGTTCAGCCGGTGCATTGCGCGTGGCCTGGTCAGCCTGCGCCAGCGGCGTCATGGTCAAGACGAGAATCACGAGCCAGGTTAGAACAAGATAGAGGCGACGACTGGATCTGGACATACAAACCTCCTGTGTTCAATCCAAGACGGCGGAGTGAGTGCAAGATCGGTTGGCGTCAGGAACATCAGAGGGGTGCTGGCAACGGGAGGATGAGGTCGTGGACCCCGTGAGCGGGAAACTGGCTGATGACAGATCACAGGGCTGAGTTGGCGTCAGCATCAAAATTGACGCCTATTTCTAGATGGCTGTTACGGGCGTCTCGTGTTACAATTTGAGAAAAGCTGCTGCGCTGCCAGTGGGCCGTGAGGCACAGTCAAGGCATGAGGAGGATCACAGAAAACTGATGGATCCGTGGTGGAAGAATCGACGCGGCGAATGGTATGTTATTATCCAGGGCGTGCTCTTTGTCCTGGTCATCGTCGGGCCAAAATCGCTGCCCGGCCTTCCGCGCTGGTCGGACAATGGGACGTTGACCACGACGCTGCTAGGCCTGGCGATGGCGGGCGCAGGCGGGCTGCTGCTGACGGCCGCCTTACTTCGCCTCGGCCCCAACCTCAGCCCCTTGCCTCATCCGGTGACGGGCGCGAGTCTCGTTGTCTCAGGCCCCTATCGTTTGGTGCGCCATCCGATCTATGCGGGCATCATTCTCGCCGCGCTGGGCTGGGGCGTGCTGAACCGCAGCACCGTGGGCGTGCTCTACGCGCTGGCGCTGTTCCTCTTCTTCGATCTCAAATCACGCCGCGAAGAATTCTGGCTGCGGCAGGCACTGACCGGCTATGACGCCTATCGAGCGCGTGTGCGCAAGTTGATCCCATTTATCTACTAGCCGGGCCGGAAGGTGGGCAGGTATATCCAAAATCCGCGGTGACCAGGCTGATGTCCACGACATTGACCAGGCCGTTGTAATCCAGGTCATAGACCGGATCGTTACTCAGCCAGCTCAGCGCGCTGGCTTGAATGTCGGCCACCGTCACGGCCAAATCATGATTGAAATCGCTTCTCAGCAGGCATAGACTCTCCACGGCGCCGCTGTCACAGCGCGCAGCCCCGTCGCCGTTGCCATCGCGAGGCCGGGCCACGCCGGTCTGATCGGCCGTTTCGCAGGCCGCGCCGCCGCTGCCAGGTGCAGCCGGATTACCCCGATCAATCAGCCGGCTGCCAGCGAGCGGGGCATGCGTCAGCGTAGCGCCGCCGTGATTGCCCAGTGGCCCCAACCTGGCATTGAGCGGGTTGGCCTGGGTTCCAATCTGGTCGCCAGCGGCTGCGGCCAAAGCACAACCGCGATTGTTGCCAACCAGGTTGTAACCAAGCGACGTGGGCGACCCGTTGCAATCAGGAGACAGTTCCGTCACCCCTTGGTGGTTGCCGGCCAGCACGGTGTTCTGTAATGTCAGGATGCCGGCTGACATCTGAACGCCTCCAGATCCGGTTCCGCCGCTCAAATCCGAGTTTCCCAGATTGGCCGTGATCGTGACATTGCTCAGTGTCACATTGCCCGCCATGAAGATCGCGCCGCCGGCATTGGTGGCCTGGTTGCCGCTGAGTGTGCTGTTCTGCATCAGAAGTTGGCCGCCAGCCCCGACGTTGATGCCGCCGCCAGACGCGCTGTTGACGGCGGTGTTGCTGATGACGGCGCTGGCTGTGATCGTCACCGTGCCCGAAGCATCAATTCCGCCGCCGTTGCTTGAATCGGATGTGTTGAGTTCAATCGAGCTGCCGCTGACCGTCAGGTGCGAGGTGTTCAGGCCAAAAATGCCTCCCCCAGCCGGGCTCACGCTGTCGCGCACGACGCTGTCTGCCAGCAGCAGGTGGGTGTTAGCCAGCAGCATCAGACCACCGCCCGCTCCAGACAACATGGCATTGCCGTGGCGTATCGTGACGCCGCTGATCTGCACCATGCTGCCGCTGGTCACAAGATGAAAGACCCGGTCCAGCGCGCCCCCGTCAATGATCGTCGTAGGAGCGCCGGCGCCGCTCAACGTCAGGCTGTCGCGAACGTCCAAATCGCCCGTCGCCGCGAAGTCCTCACCAATGCCAGCTATTGTGAGCGTGTAGACGCCCGCGGGGAGCATGATGGTGTCCGCGCCGGCGAGAGCGTTGGTTTCCTGTATCGCCGCACGCAAGGTGCACTGGCTGTTCGGCTGTGCACTGGAATCACATAGGCCATCGCCGGCCGCCAGGTCCACCGCATCGTCCAGGCTGTTGACCGTGAAGGTCGCAGCCGGTACGCTGATCGCCACGCGACGCGGCGAATCATGCCAGCCAAACAGGGCGCCCAACAGCGCCATCAGCAGCAGAACGATCTTCATGGTAATTCCCCCTTGAAAATGCACCGCTGTCCATGAGCCATTTCATCGGCAGAGGCGAGCCTGGGCCCATAGACAACTACTTTGGTTGCCTGACGATTGCCTGAACTGACACGATCCGGTAAGGCGGGCCATGGATGGTGTGTTTCCCGGCCGTCGAAGTGGAGACGACAACCGTGAGAGGAGCCGCATGGGCCGCCACACGTTCTTGGGGAAACCAGCGCCGCCCATCTTTCACCACGATCAGGAGACCGTGTTCATCACCCATGGGCGTGAATGTTGCGGTGGGATGCTGAAGATACACCGGAAGATGGAGTCTTGTCTGTAATCTCTCAACAAAGTGCAGAACATCATCCACCGCCAGGCCGATCTCGCTAATGCTGAGCAGGCTGGCCGCGCTGAAGGGACGCGTCGCGGGGCTGGGCAGGCCATGGCGGGCGATGAACTCACCGATGTTGCCGTCGTGGTCGGCAAAGTAGATAGCATGGGCGTTCCAGGCGCTGAAGTCGAATTCGTCTGCGCCGTTGGCGTCGGCAAGCAGCGGTGCGCGCGCCGCCAGCCAAGCCTTGGCCTCAGCAAACTGCCCCTCAGGCAGGTTAAAGGCGAAGTGGTAGGGTGCGGGGATGGGCGCCGCCGCGGCGGCAAAGATCAACGTTGAGGAGCCAACCTGCAGCACGACCTCGTCAGCGTCAGCGGTCAGCAGGGGGAAGCCGAGCAGCTGGTGGTAGAAGTCCCGCTGCTCCTGCAGATGATTCGTCATCAGACGCAGTTCGTGAATGATCATGCGCAGCTCCTCTAGCCCCTCAGATAGTGGTTGCCAGGTCCGCCAGCGTGGCGTTCAACAGCCTGAGCAGCGGCTCGACCGGCGCTAAGACGCCAACACCCTTCTTGCCCGCGCTGATCTCGATCTGGTCGAAGAGGATAGCGGTTTCATCTATGAACACCTGGTAATGCCGATCAAGCAGGGCCAGGGGCGAGATGCCGCCCTTCTCCAGGCCGGTGATGCGTTCCGCCTCTTTTTGCGACGCCATCTGCATCTTCTTCTCGCCCGCGGCCGCGGCCAGCTTCTTCAGATCGAGCTGACTGTCGCCAGGCAGCAGGGCCAGGATCGGTTTAGCCGCTGGACGATCAGGCAGGACCACCAGCGTCTTGAAAGTCTGCTCTGGCGGCAGACCAATCACTGCCGCCACTTCGGCCGCGGACAGATGCTCGGGGACGTCGTAATAGAACGCGGTGTAGGGGATGTTGTGCCCTTCCAGCACGCGCATCGCCAGCGTCTTCGGATTCTTGGACATGGCGCCCGGCGCTTACCGTCCCAGCAGAGCGCCCAGGCCGGCGCCAAGCACGACGCCGAGCAGCCCAAGCCCGGCCACGAGGCGTGTATGCGCCGCATTACGCATATCGGCCAGCACCTGCGGTCCGCTGACCGGCTGCGGCGGCGCGTACTCCGGCCGCAGCAGTTCACCCAAGATGAAGCCGGCCGCGAGGCCGCCAATGTGCGCGTAGTTATCCACCACGCCGCTGGTAAATCCATAGACCAAATTGAATCCGACAACCATCAACATGCTGCGCAGCATCTGCTGACCAGACGCGCCAAAGAGCTTGCGGTAGCGCCGCAGATAGGCAATGAACGCGCCAAGCAAGCCGAAAATAGCGCCTGAAGCGCCGGCCGACAGCGAGGGCGAGAAGAGGTAGCTGAGGAGATTGCCGTAGAGGCCTGCCAACAGATAAATGATCAGGAAACGGTTGCGTCCAAAGAATCGCTCAACCTGCGGGCCGAGTTGAGACAACGAGAAGCTGTTCATCAACAGGTGAAAAAGGCCAAAATGGAGAAAGGCCGCAGTCAAGAGACGCCACCATTCGCCGGCGGTGATGAGGGGATTGTATTTGGCGCCAAACAGCAGCATGAACTGCCCATTTTCGGTGGCGTTGCGCACATCGAACACCAATCGGCCGATGAGTTCAAGGATCAGCCAGACGGCGACAAGGACGCCAATGAGAATATAGCTCCAGAGCGGCTTATGGGTCGGCAGCGATATCTCCATCACACCCGCGC
>CAZEPA010000331.1:0-5392 GCA_964513955.1 uncultured Anaerolineae bacterium
GGTATGCCTCGGTGCGCGAGGGGTAGACATAGCGCACGGGCACAAACACCAGAATGACCAGCGTCACGATGACAGCCAGGTTGAGCTGCGGACTCAGTCGCCACAAAAACAGATAGAGCACAACCACGTTCCAGTAGGAAGGAAAACCCGTAAAGAAGTGGTCTTCAGTTTTTGCTTCGGCTTGGCAAAACTGATAGGCGGATGCCATCAGGATCAGCACGGCGCCGAGGGTGGCGAACCGCGGCGGCAGCAGGCCTGCTTCGTACAAAAAGAAGGCCGGCACGACGACGTAGGTCAAGTAATCCACCACGTTATCGAGCAGCGCGCCGTCGAATCCAGGCAGTGCGCCCTGAACGCGCAGCCGGCGCGCCAGGGTGCCGTCGAGGCTGTCAACCGCCACTGCCACGGCCATCCAAAAAAACGTCAACAGCCAATCATGTTTCTGAATGGCGAGCAGGGCCAAAAAGCCCCAAGCCACACCGCTGGCCGTGAACAGGTGAACGCCCCAGGCGGCCGCCTTTCGGCTGCTGCGAATGGCGATCGGCTCCCCTTCAATTAACGACATAGCACACCTCATCATCGGGTTTGGCGCCGCACGCGTTCAATGACCGCGCCTGGCCTTTTCCGGCGGGACGACGGCGAACGACCATCAAGATTGCAGCCGTTTGACCAAGAAATCGTCCACATCCTGGGGAACCGGCACACGCAAGACGATTTGAGGCCACAGCTCGATGGGCGGAATGGAAGCCACCTGCCGCGAAAGTCGAATCGTGCCCAGGTCATCGTGCAGGTAGCGACGGCGACCGCAATGCCGGGCATCGCATTGAGGATTGAGATTCGATCCACATTCTTTCCAAGGGCAGGTGCGCCCCAGGTAATTGCCGCTGCTGTCACAGAGAAAAATATCGCCGCTGCAGTGCATACTCTGCACGAACGCGCGCCAACGCCGGCCCAGCTTGGCCAGGGGCGCCAGGTTGGCGTCATCTTCAACCGAAACCAGAAGATCGGCATCGCGCGGGGTCTCGACATCGGTCGCCAGTGAACCGATGAGTGCGATGCGCGTGACGCCGGGCACTTTCATGAGAGCAGGAGCCAGTTCAGCCATCTCTTGCACAAGCCTTGTACGTACCGGAAGCGCCGCGCTCTGCGGTTCGTGTTCTGTGCCCATGATCGGCTCAATGTCATAGGCTGACAACCATTCAACCACGCGCTGGCGCATACGCGCGTTCTTGAAACGGAACCAGCGCTCGCGTTCATGGCGATCATTGGCCAGCGTTTCTTTGAAGCGACGAAACGCGCCTTGGCCGCCCAGCGCTTGGGTCAAGCCGGCGCGAAACGATTCGTCGCCGATCGTGGCAATGAACTCTTCGATGTCTTCATAGCTCTTACGCGAGTCTGCACGCGGCACCCGCAAATAGTCGCGACCCAGGTTGGTTTCTATCGTGTGGATTGCCTGCAGCGAGGATGGTGTAACATCGCCTCGGCTGTGCTGGGCGAACATGAGGACAAAATCAGCGGCGCCGATGTCACGCTGGCGACTCAATTCATCATAAATCCTCGCCCACGTGCGACGGGTTTCGGTTGGCACCTGGATCACGGCGCCGTTCGTCATGTCGAGGTAGTAGGTGGTCATGCCAGAAACATCCTCGATGGCAAATTCCAACGCCGCCAGATCCACTTTCAGTTTGCGCATTTTTCGGGACACCTTTTCATGAAGGAATCGTTGACACTCCTATGCTCTAAGACCAATCTTGTCTTAGTCGAACACGCACAACCGGTGTCAATCGGGCGTGACACATCGTGTCGGGAGGCAGGGCAAGGGAAGTGAAAGTAGTTTACATGGTCAGTCACAGGCTGTCAAGATAACCAGGGCTTCCCTTCTTTGTCAAGCGTTTGCGCCGGAGGTCCGGCGATCAAAATCGCGGCAACCATCGCCAAGCCCACCTTCCCGGGCTACACCCCGAAATTGAAATGCAACCTGCAGCCGCGTGCAAGAACGGACGGCCTATACCGTCTTTTCCGAATGTTCTATCGAGAAATTTGGCATGTCCACCCATCTGCGCGACAATGCCCGTCCCCTCTGCGGCAGTAGAAATTCCTGCCGCTTCGCCCATCATGCCGTCACCGAAAGGAGAACCTGTCCCATGCGCCTGCGAGGAAATCTGATCGTTATCGTCAGCCTGCTGTTGCTGACACTGGCCGCCTGTGGGAGCAGCACCCCGGCCCCCACACCCACACCAGCCCCACCCCCCACGCCAACCACCCCGCCCACGCCTGCCTTTGGCCCGATCACCTTTGGCCTGGGGTTGATTGATGACGAACGCGCAATCCGCAGTGGAACGACGTTTCCTGAAGGCGTCTTCAAAATCTATGCCTCGTTCGACTACACCGACATTCCTGCTGACAGCGAGTGGCGCCGCGAGTGGTTCCAGGATGGCGAATTGCTCGAAGCGATCAGCGTTACCGAAGCCTGGCCGCATGACAAGTTCGGCACGAGCTGGCTAAGCACGTTCAACGAAGACGGACTGAGCGCCGGCAAATGGGAACTGAAGCTGTACCTGAACGGCAAACTGGCGCAGTCCGGCAGCTTTGAGGTGAGCGAACGTCGGCCTGATGTCCCCGTGTTTAAGCCGATCGTCTTTGCCACGCAAGTGACCGAAGATTTCGATCCTATTGACCCAGGCACTACCTTTGCCGCCGGGGCATCCACCATTCATGGCGTCTTTCAGACCGAGAAACTGGTCGCTGGCATGACATTCGACCGCGTCTGGTTCTTCAACGACCGCGAGGTGCTGCGCGGCACCGAGAACGTAGCGGATGAACCCAAGGACATCTACGACGCCTCCGTCTTTATGAACAATGGCACCCTCGATCCGGGCACGTACACCCTGGAACTGCACTACAACGGACAACTGGCGCAGGGCGGCTCTTTCGTCATCGCCAAGTAACACCCATTGGATCTGCGCAAGGCTCCCCGCGCCTTGCGCAGACGGTCTGTGTTGAAAGAGGCCGAACAAATTCAGCGACCCATGCTCTGCTCAATCGCTGAGGCCTCGCGAGCGAAACCACAGATACATACCGACCGGCGTCAGCGCCATGATGCCCAGGCTGATCCACATCGCAAGCGGCTCATGAAACGGCAGGCTGTCAAAATTCATGCCGAAAAATCCGCTCAAGAAGGTCAGCGGAAGGAAAATGGTTGAAATCACGGTCAGGCGGCGCATGGCTTCGTTGAGCACATTGCTCTGCACAGACAAATAGGCATCCAGCGCGCTCGACAGCAGGTCGCGGTAGGTGTCAATGCTGTCCAGCACGCGCACGGTGTGGTCGTACACATCCTGAAAATAGATAACCGAGCCAACCGGCAAAATCGGTGGGTCGCGACGCATGAGCACGTTGAACACATCGCGTTCTGGCGCCACGACGCGGCGCAGCGCCAGCAGGTCCTTCTTCATGGTGAAAATGTCGTTGAGGGCCTCACGATCAAAACGCTCGAAGATCTTCTGCTCCAGTGTTTCTACGCGATCGGCCAATTCGTCAATCAACGGAAAATACTCATCCACCAGCCCGTCCATGATGGCGTACAGCACGGCCCCTATATCCGATCCGATTGAATCGGTGTTGTGCTCCCAACGTTCCAGGGCCGCCTGCAGCTCTGGCACCGGCTCGCTGTGCACGGTCACCACATAATTCTTGCCCAGGAAAATCGAAATCTCGTGCAGATCAATGCCTTCATGCAGCTCGCCGAGGTGAACCCCATACACGACGATAAAGTAGTGGTTGCTGTATACTTCGATCTTCGGGCGTTGATGGCGGTGCTCGATGTCTTCCAGGGCCAATGGATGAAACTGGAATTCGGTGTGCAGCAGTTGGCGCTCGGCCGCCGTCGGCGCGACCATATCCACCCACACCAGCGAGTCTGATTGCGCGATCAGCTCCTTGATCGGCTCAGAGACCGCAAACGACCGAAACTCACCATGAGACAGGGCCTTGATGGTCAGCATGCTTGATTCTCCGCAGGTTTGCGGCAGATTATAGGCCGATTGCAAAGAAGAAGCAAGCCTGCTATAATGGCGCTACCTTGTTGAGAGCGCCGCCAGGTAGCGGCGTTTTTTGTGTGAGAGGAGCGTGACCATGTCCGCCTACGTGCAGCGCCACTACCGCTACAACTTCACCGTCAATGTCCTGGATGGCGGCTTCTTTGTTTTCGGCGTCGGCTTTGCCTCGTGGGTCACCGTCCTCCCGCTCTTCGTCAGTCATTTGACCAATTCGGCGCTGCTGATCGGCCTGATTCCAGCCGTTCACACCGTCTTTTGGCAGCTGCCCCAGGTCTTCACGGCCCGTGCGGTCGCCTCGCGCATGCGACTCAAACCGGCTGTACTCACGATGACCATCTTGGAGCGCTTTCCCTATGTGCTCTTTGGCCTGCTGGCTCTGTTTTTGGCGCACTTGAGCGCGGCCCAGGCTCTCATCATCACCTTCGCGCTCTTGATTATGCAAGGCCTCGGCGCGGGACTGACGGCCAACTTCTGGCAGACGATGATCAGCCGCACCATGCCGCCCACGCGCTGGGGGCTTTTCTTTGGCATGCAGGCCGCTTTTGGCGCGCTGCTCGGCACCGGCAGCGCGGTGATGGCGGGCTGGATTCTCAACGATCAGCCGTTTCCGGGCAATTTCGCGGCCTGCTTCTTCCTGTGCGCGGCGATGATGAGCATCTCGTGGTTTTTTCTCGCCGCGACGCGTGAACCGCCCGATACCGACATCGGCCCGGCCCTCAACGCACCCGCGTTTCGCCGCCAGTTGTTCACCATCTTGCGCGTGGATCGCAATTTCCGCTGGTACCTGGTCAGCCGCTGGCTGCAAAGCCTGGTGGGCATTCCCAGCGCGTTCATCACGGTCTATGCCGTCAATCGCTTCCACGCAGATCCGGCGCTGCTCGGCATTCTCACCGGCAGCCTCATGGTGACGCAGATGGTCTCCAATCCCTTGATGGGGGTGATTGGGGACCGCTGGGGCCATCGTCAAGCCATGCTCCTGGGCACCGTCGCCGCGGTCATCGCACCGATCGTGGCCCTGCTTGCGCCCACGGCAGGCTGGCTCTTCGTGGTTTTTGTCCTGATCGGCGTCAGCACCGTCTGCTTTTGGTTGGTCGGCATCACCCTGACACTGCAATTTGGCAGCGTGCAAGACCGCCCGGCCTACGTGGGCCTGGCCAACACCTTGACCGCGCCGGCGGGCGTGATCGCGCCTTTGCTCGGCGGATGGGCGATTGACGCCGCAGGCTATCCAACCATGTTCATCCTCGCGCTGGTCGGCGGCATCCTGGCCGTGGCTGTGCTGGCCCTGGCTGTGCATGATCCGCAGCAGGCGCCGGTGCGTGCGGCGGTGTAGA
>CAZEPA010000332.1:0-5376 GCA_964513955.1 uncultured Anaerolineae bacterium
GGCGGGGCCTAACACCACGTCCCCCTGACGCCTGCGGCGGGAAGATCGTGGGTCGCGCAAGTCATCTGGCCGCAGGCGCAGGTGACGTTTTTCGTTGGCCAGCCCCAGGCCAGAAAGGAATTGACTAACTATGTTATCCGCTTATATAGCAATCTTTTTTGGTTCTGTCTTCCTTGCTATTCTATTCCTACTTCACATCCTGAAGCCTGAACTTGACCCAGCTTGGCGTATGATCAGTGAATATGAGATCGGACGTTTCGGTTGGATGATGAGATTGGCATTCTTCTGTTGGGGTGCAAGTGTTCTTTCCCTCCTGATCGCCATTTGGCCTTATTTACTACCAATTGCTGGAACTATCAGCCGTTGGTGGATCATCTTGATCGTGATCGCCCTGTTCGGCGCCGGGATCTTTAAGACCGATCCGATAACTAAGGACACGAATCATTGGATCAATATCATTCATAAAATCTGCGGAACGGTTGTCATTCTGACTTTCCCAATTGCCGCGTCGCTGACGGTCCGCAGCTTGCTCCATAATCCCCAATGGTCAGCATATCAAGGTTTACTGATGTTCGGATTACTCTTAGGCTGGATTGGCGTAGTTACATATTTTGCATCAATTATCAGATCCAGAAGCAAAGATCCTAAAGCTGGCGAAGCTGGTCATCCGCCTGTTTATATGGGCTGGGCGAATAGATTCAATGTAGTTACCTATATCATGTGGATAGTTATCGTAGCGGCAATTGCAGTACAACTCTATGCTGCCCAACCCGCAGTTGGAACCGACCTGGCCTTCGGCCAGGGGGTAAGGCGCATGGCGTCTTCCATGGCGTTGGCTGTATACTGAACCTATGGGTGCACAGCCGGCCCACCGCTGAACCTGGCCGTTGGGCCTCCATCAACGCATTACTTGCGAAGGGAGCATCTCGAATTCATGAACGACTTCATCGTGGCGCCCGTTCACGAGTGGTGGGCAGAATCACGAGCGAAGAGGTGGGGGCTCCGCTACTCCTACGTCCTTGGCCTACTCAAGGCGCAAGATGGTCTCTGCGCCCTTTCGAGCGTTCCGCTCGTCTTTGGCGACGGTAACCAGCATCATCCCCTCTTCGGTGAACTAGACCACCGCGCTCCCGGCTCCGACGACGCAGGGCATCAAGTCATTTGCCGCGCACTAAACGCCGCCAAGGGCAGTCTCCCGCTGTTCCTGTTCGAGGCGCTCACAGCCACAATCACCTGGCAGGAATTCATAGCGGCGTGGCAGCGGCAGGCCTCGGTTGACCGGGACGACTTTGCGGCGTTCGAGCGTCTCCTCAACCCGACTCACCACAGCCCTCTGCAGACCACGAACACGGAAGCTAGGCCCGTCATGGCCTAACCCCGGCGTGCAGGTTGCTCCGCTGCGCTCGCTGCTGACGCCAGGCGTTGAACTAAGCGCTTTGCGCAGGTAGTCATCCCCGCGATTGGGGCGCAAAGGGTTTTGGTTTTTTTCCTTCTCACCCTCCCCACTCTTATCACCAGCCACCGCTTCGATACGCTATGGGCCAGGGCTGCAAATCCACCCCCAAACTGCAATGCCTGTAAGTCATTGCGCTGTTTGAAAACATACGGCAGACGTGCTACAATCGGATGGCCCGGCCACAGGGCTCTTGCCGTTACCTAAAGGGGCTTCGATCGCTTGCACTCATCAAGAAGGAGCCACAAGATACCTGGCAAATACGGTCGGGCCGGCAGGAAGACGACCTTCGAGACTTGTCAAACCACTAACAGGAGCTAATGTTCATGGAATTTCGGGCTGTATTCACTGCTCTTCTTCAAACCGTGCCCTTTATTATTCCGGTCATCGTAGCACTGCTCGGGTACTGGCTCACAAAAAGAAAAGAGTTGGAGTTGACAAGTCGGCGCGAGCGCCTTGATCTGATCAATAGCAGACTGAACACTTTTTACGGCCCCCTGTACGTCTTAACCCAGGTCGCTCACATGACCTACGAGACGTTGATCGAAAAAATGGGAGGTAGGGAGGTGTTCGAGCGAGAGACGATGGATGAAGGCAGTCTGCGCGAGTGGCAAATTTGGGTCGAGAACATTTTTGTGCCGATGTATAACGCAAGTGAGGACTTGATCCTTAAAAACGCGCATCTGATCCGTGAAGAAGGATTCCCTGATAGTTTGTTGCGATTTGTGATGCACGCCTCGTTGTACAAAGCCATGGTAGTCAAGTGGAAACAAGATGACTTTCGAGAGTACCTGCCCAAAATTGGCTATCCCACGCAATTGAACGATTATGCAGCACGGTCGTATTTGGAGTTGAAACACGAGCAGCTTGTGCTGATCGGAGAAACGAAACCAAGATGAACTTAAGCGTACCACTCCAGGTACGGTGTTTGTTTGCACCGGAGCTCGGCGTGTCGGTTCCGCGCAGTGCCACACGGTAGCGCTCTCCTTTCTGTTGCGTTTATCACCAAGGACAAAAGAATGAAACTCACAACACTGACTGGCTTGCTGCTCATCATCGTGCCACTGGCATTTAACGTGACCTTCTTCCTGCTGCAAAGAGCATTTGAGTATCCCGATATCCTGCGCAAACCGACCGATTACGTCTTACGGCGGTTCCAAAAAGGCGGTTCGCCACTGCGGCAACTCTGGTATGCCTTTGCGTTTTCGACGATCGTGTTTACTCCGGTTCCTGTGCTGGTGGAGCAAGTTTTCCAGCCAGGGGCGCCCTGGTTTCTCGCGGTAGGCACGGTCATGGGCGTCCTGGCGGGCGCAGTTCAATTTCTCGGCCTGATTCGCTGGCCCTTCCTGGTTCCCACGTTGGCCGAAATGTACACCGAGCCAGGGGCCAGCCAGGCCACGCGCGACAGTGTTGTCGTTGTTTTTCAGGCCTTTCATCGCTATGCCGGCGTGGCGATCGGTGAGCACCTGGGCTACCTCTTCACCAGCCTCTGGACGGCCCTGCTGTGTGCGGCGATCATCCAGACACAGGTGGTAAGCCCAGTGTTTGGTTGGCTCGGGCTGATCCCCGCGCTTGGCGTACTGGCAGGTGTCCTTGAAGAGGCAGGCTTCAAGGCCGCGGGCGCAATAAACGCCGTGAGCTATATCCTGTGGTCGGTCTGGCTGATGGCCTTTGGGGTCGTCTTGTTACTGCGCTAACGCAAGCGTTCAGGCGCCAGAGCTACGCCGCTCAACACCCGCGTGCAGGCGACCGACGAAAGCGAGAAGAATCATGACAACCAGCAAGCCCATTCTCCTCCTCACCGGCGCGCGCAGCTACCGCCACAACGCCTTCCTCGACGCGGCCCATCGTTTGAAGCTCGACGTGCTGGAAGTGGTTGACCTGCCGCGCGAGCTGGCCGATCTCTGGCGTATGCCGTTGGCGGCGCCGTTCAGCCAGCCAGAGCTGGCGCTGCCGATCATTGTCGAGTATGCGCGCCAGCATCCGGTGCAGGCGGTGCTGGCAACCGATGACACCGGCAGCCTCCTGGCCGCGCAAGTCGCCGCGGCGCTGGGCCTGCCGCACAATTCGCCGCAGGCCGCGTTGGCCGCGCGCAACAAACACCTCATGCGCCAACTCTTTGCCGCGGCGGGCGTTCCTTCCCCTGCGTCGGTGCGCTATGACCTGGACACCGACCCTGTCTCGCTGGCGGCGCAGCTTCGCTACCCCGTGGTGCTCAAGCCGCTCCTGCTTTCCGGCAGTCGGGGCGTCATTCGCGCCAACAACCCGGCCGAATTCGCGGCGGCCTTTGCGCGCACCGCGGCCATCGTGCGCGAGGCGTCGGGGAGCGCCGGCGCGGATGGTCACGCCCTGCTCGTTGAGACGTACATCCCTGGCGTGGAGGTGGCGCTCGAAGGCTTGCTCTTCGATGGGCAGCTAACTGTCCTGGCGCTGTTTGACAAGCCTGACCCGCTGGAAGGGCCGTTCTTCGAGGAGACGATCTACGTCACGCCGTCGCGACTGCCGCCCGCGGTGCAGGCGCAGATTGCCGAGGTGACTGAACAGGCCGCAGCCGCCCTGGGGCTGCGCCTGGGGCCGGTGCACGCGGAACTGCGCATCAACGCGGACGGCCCGTGGATGGTGGAGATGGCTGGGCGTTCGATCGGCGGCTACTGTTCGCAAACGCTGCGCTTTGACCTGGATCGCAGCCTGGAGGAGTTGATTCTGCGCCAGGCCGCCGGTCTTGAGCTGGGGCCGCTCAGTCCGGCCAGCCAGGCCAACGGTGTGATGATGATCCCGATCCCTAAAGCCGGTTATCTGCGGCATGTCTCTGGGCTGGCCGCGGCGCAAGCCGTTGCAGGCATTGACGAGATCACCATCAGCGCGCCGTTGCACAACCCGATCGTGCCGCTGCCAGAAGGCGCTAGTTACCTCGGCTTCATCTTCGCGCGCGGGCCTGACCCCGCGTTCGTCGAAGCGGCGCTGCGCGCGGCGCACGCGTGCCTGCACTTTGACATCGAAGACGGTTTACCTATCGCCGAGGCTCCGCATCTTGCAGTTTCAGGTCAGCCTGACCCGCCGTTGGCTCTGCTCAGCAGAACCACGATTCGGTTAGATGGGGCGTCGGTTCCATGACGGGCAGCTCAGGAAGATCGGCTGGCGCCGCTTCTCCTTGCACCGCGGCGAAGGCCAGCGCCTTGAGACGGTAGAACGTGGCGACCGGCGCTTCCCCGCTGTCCTCCGCTGCGGCGACCAGCGCGGCCGCCTCGCGCTGCAAGGCGTCGAGCCGAGGATCGCCGGCGCGCCACTCATACGTCAGCTCGGACGCTTGCCGCGGCCCTAGCCAGCCGGCAGCATCGGGCTGACTCAGCAGCGGCGAGGAGGGCGGCAGCAGCAGACGAATGGTGTAATGCACCGGATCAATCTGGCCGATCAACCCCAGCGCCTCCACCTGCGCCAGCAGATCCACATAATCAGCCAGGGTGGTCCACGGTGTGAAAGGCAGGAGCGATGGCCGCATGGGAATTCCGGCGTCGGCCAAGATCCCCAGCGCCGTAAAGATATCGGCGCGGGTGTGCCCCTTGGCCAGATGAGCGAGCACCGTATCGCTGAACGACTCGACGGCGGAGACGATAAACACGCAGCCCAGGGCCTTCAACTCCCGGAAGAGCGACCGATGCTGCAGGATGTGTTCGATCTTAGTGGTGAGGTCGAAGGTGACGTGCGGGAATTCCCGGTGCAGGGCGCGCACTATGCTAAGGGCATGGCGTGGCCCGTTGAGAAAATCGGGGTCGCCAAACGTGATGTGGCCGGCGCCAGCCTCAACCTGCGCGCGGATGTCCGCCAGCACCACATCCTGGGGCACCACAAAAAAGCGCCCCTGGTAGATCGGCGTGATGGGGCAATGCTGGCAGGTGTGCAGGCAGCCGCGGCTGGCTTCGACG
>CAZEPA010000333.1:0-5362 GCA_964513955.1 uncultured Anaerolineae bacterium
CGGGCGTCAGCGCTTGCCAATGCGGAGTCAGAAGGGCCATACTTGCCTGGCCTCGCCAGCAAAGAGCGCATGCTGCCAGCGGCGCAGGCTCAGCAGCTTGCGCCAGAAGGTGAAGGTCGCGGGTGACAGTTGGCGTTCACCGCGCAGCCGGACGTACTCGCGAAGGCGCCGGCGGCCGTAGGCAGCCCCCAGCCAGCGAATCTCCTCCCACGTGCTGTACTCCAGTGTGCGCTGCATGGTCAGATCGGCATCCTGCTCGCGGTCGAGCCGGCGTGGGTCGTATTCCTGGAAATGCGGCCATAAGCCGCTCGGAATGTGGGCGTTGGTCATGCGGTTCACCGTTAGGCTACAGCAGAGCTGAAACAACGAAGCTACAGTCTTGTGTATTATACCATCACTCCATGATGCGCCCAAGCCCCGCGGCACGGAAGTTCCTTTGGTAGCCACAGAGCCAGAGATGCGATCCTTCAGCGCCGCTATCTTTCTGGCTCATCTCAACTCCCCTGGCTCACCACCCGCTAAAACAGATCGCGCGGGGTGTAGACGCATTCGCCATCCTTGAACACCCGCAACGATCCCGGCGTCAAATCAGTCCAGCGCTCATCCGTCAAGGGGCTCGTTGCTATCACGACACCTTTTTGGTTAGGGAGTTTTTCTTCGGCCAGGTCAACCTCCCAATCCTCGTCTCGCAGAGCCACGGCCCCATATGGCGCCGCGCGCTCGGTCATGCACAGGCCGTTGTAGCCGTTTCGGTCGCGATACGCGTACAGATACTCTCCTTCCGAGAACAGAAGATTCATGTTGCCGGCCTCGTTGAACCCGCGCAGCAGGGTTTCGATCCTCTGAAAGCCTGTGAAACGAATATCCTGTGCCGATAACTCGGTGAGCAGCGCACAAAACAGGCGCTCAGAGTCAGTTTCGCCCACCGGATGAAACTGGAGCCTGTGCTCTGGCAAGTCTAGAGTGCCGTTGTGAGCCAGCGCTACCTCCCGACGCCGAAAGGTGCGCACGAACGGGTGCGTGTTCTGCAGCGTGTGATTGCCTCGGCTGGCGCGGCGCACATGGCCGATGAAGATCTTGCTCCTGAAGCCTTCATAGTCGCGCAGGAATGTGGCCAACTGGCTGCTGGAGGCTTTGATTGGCTCCTTGAAGACCTGGCAGGCGCGTCCATCGAACCGGGCGATGCCCCAGCCGTGCGGATTGCGCTCGTCATGACGGCGAAAACCTCGGAAAGAAAGCGAACACCGAACTTCCTGATTGAAATTGAGACCTAATAACTCGCACATGCTACTTGCCTTCCCCTTCCACGATTGCGATTTCCTCCCCCGTCAGCGCGTAGAGCCGATAGACCACCTGATCAATCTCGCGCTCCCGCGTCGATACGGCCGGAGGTCCGGCGACTAAAATCGCTGCAACCGTCGCCAAGCCCATCTTCATGGCTACGCCCCGAAATTGAAACGCGCCCGCCAAACCCCGCGGGCGTTCGGGGGTTAATCTCCCCAACTCGACAGGTCGTTGAGGTGTTTGATCTCATCCTCGGCCAGGTGCAAGCCGACCGCGCCCAGGCTGTCGCTGAGTTGTCCTACGTTGTTGGCGCCGATAATGGGCGAGGTGATCACCGACTGGGCCAACTGCCACGCCAGCGCGACCTGCGACATCGCCCGACTGTGCACTCGCGCCACGGCCTCCAATGCGTCCAGCAAAGCCCAGTTGCGCTCGGTGAAGTAACGCCGCACGCCGCCGATGCGCGCCGAATCGGGCAGCGGTTGATCCTGCCGGTATTTCCCGGTCAAGAAGCCGCCGGCCAGCGGGCTGTACGGAATCACGCCGATTTGCTGTTCGCGGCAGAGATCGGCCAGCTCGCGCTCGAACTCCGCGCGGTGCACCAGGCTGTAGTGCGGCTGCAAGGCATCGTAGCGCACCAGGCCTCGCTTATCGCTTTGCCAAAGGGCCGCGGCCAAGCGCCAGGCCGGATAGTTGGAGCAACCGATGTAGCGCACCTTGCCGTCGCGCACCAGGTCATCCAGCGCGCGCAGCGTTTCTTCGATCGGCGTCTCCGCGTCATACCAGTGAGTCTGATAGAGATCAATCCAGTCGGTTTGCAGCCGACGCAGCGAATCTTCACACGCCTGGATGATGTGCGCCCGGCTCAAGCCTTCGCCGTTGGGGCCATCCCACATGCGCCCGCGCACTTTCGTGGCCAGCACCATATGGCGCCGGACGCCGCGATGCTGCAGCCAGCGGCCGATGATCTCCTCAGAGACGCCGCCGGGGTTGCCCGGATGCCACCGTGAATAGATGTCCGCTGTATCAATGAAGTTGCCCCCGGCCGCCACAAACGCGTCTAACACGTCGGTTGCCGTGGCTTCATCCGTAGTCCAGCCAAACTGCATGGTGCCCAGACAGAGCGCGGAGACCTTGAGGCCGGTGCGGCCTAATTTGCGATACTCCATGGGTATCATCCTTTCTTGTGTCGTCGTCTTGCGGTTCTAGGTCCGATAATGCCCGTTAATGTCTACATACGCGTGACTCAGATCGCACGTCCACACGGTGGCTTGACCTGGGCCAAGCCCCAGTTCGATCAGTACTTCAATTTCTGCCTGTGCAAAACGCAGGGTGGCTGCGGCTTCGTCATAGGCAAGCGGTTGCCCAGCGGCCACCAGCGGCAGCGGCGCCAGGTTGCCTGCCGCGCTGCCAATGTGAAGCGCCGTGCGCTCCGGATCCACCTGCGCGCCTGAATAGCCAACGGCCGCCAGGATACGGCCCCAATTGGCGTCGCCGCCGTAGAAGGCCGTTTTGACCAACGGTGAATGGGCGACTGCTTTGGCGGCCAGGCGTGCCTCCGCGTCTGCGACCGCGCCATGCACGGTGATCGTCACGAATTTGGTGGCGCCTTCGCCATCACGCACAATTTGCTGCGCCAGACTGATGCAGACGGTCGTGAGCGCCTGTTGAAAGCCAGCAAAATCGGCGGCGTCTGGGGTCAACGGCGCGTTGCCGGCTGCGCCATTGGCCAACAGCGCCAGGGTGTCGTTGGTGCTGGTATCGCCGTCCACTGTCATCGCGTTGAAGCTGCGGTCAGTGGCCCAACGCAGCGCCAGATCGAGCGCCGGCGGCGTGATCGCCGCATCGGTCAGCACAACGCTGAGCATGGTCGCCATGTTGGGGTGGATCATACCCGCGCCTTTGGCCATGCCCCACAGATGAATGGTCTCGCCGTTGTTCAGCATCATCTGGGCGCTGGCGATCTTGGCGCGCGTATCGGTGGTCATGATTGCGGCCGCGGCGTGCTCAAGCCCGTCGCGTGCCAGCGCGTTGACGGCGTCTGGCACGCCGTGCGCGAGTTTTTCCATGGGCAGCTGCGGGCCGATGACGCCGGTGGACATCACCAGGCAGGCTGTGGGCGGCAACCCCAATGCCTGCTCCGCCAGCTCCGCCATGCGGCGTGCATTGGCCAGGCCCTCGACGCCCGTGCAGGCGTTCGCGCAACCGCTGTTGATGAGGACGGCCTGGATGGCGTCGCGGCTGATGGACAGGACATGCCTGTCATACTCCACCGGGGCCGCGGCAAACTTGTTCTGTGTAAATACCGCGGCTGCCGCGCACGGCAGTTCGGACACGATCAGCGCCAAATCTAGCGCGCCGGTTTTTTTGATGCCGGCCGCTACGCCGCTGGCCATGAAGCCGGGCATCGTCACACCGCTCATACGATCACCTCCAGAGGGGCGTTCAGTCGCGCTTGAACTGCGAGAAGTCAGGCTGGCGATATTTGCTAAGCCCGCTGCCTTCGATGTCAATCATGGCCTGCACCTTCAGCGGCAGGCCGAACAGCTTGATGAAGCCCTCGGCATCCTGCTGATTGTAGACATCGTCCTGGTCAAAGGTGGCGTAATCCTCGCGATAGAGGCTGTGCGGCGACTGACGGCCCACCAGAATGGCCTGGCCCTTGTAGAGCTTGAAGCGCGCGCGGCCGGTCACATTCTGCTGCGTCACATTGACAAACGCATCCAACGCCTCACGCAGGGGCGTGAACCACTGGCCGTTGTAGACCAGGTCAGCATACTTGAGCGCCACCTGCAGCTTGTAGTGCAGCGTCTCACGATCGAGCACCAGTTCTTCGATGGCTTGATGCGCCAGGAAGAGCAGCGCGCCGCCCGGGGTCTCATACACGCCGTGGGATTTCATACCGACCAGGCGATTCTCTACCAGGTCTACGCGGCCGATGCCGTGGCGCCCGCCAATCGCGTTCAGCGCCTCCATGATGCCGAGCGGGCCATGCGCCACGCCGTTGACGCGCACCGGCAGACCTTGCTTGAAGTCAATCTCAAGATACTCCGGTTGGTCAGGCGCTTGTTCGGGCGCCGCCGACACCTGGTACATGGCCTCTTCTGGCTCCAGCCAGGGGTTTTCCAGCAGACCGCCCTCGTGGCTGAGATGCCAGAGGTTGCGATCACGGCTGTAGATGGATTTCTCGGTCGCGGTAACAGGCACGTGGTGCTTGGCTGCGTACTCCAGCGCATCCTTGCGGCTGCGAATCTCCCACTCACGCCACGGCGCGATGATGCGCAGGCGGGGATTGAGCGCCATGACCGTCAGTTCAAAGCGCACCTGGTCATTACCTTTGCCGGTCGCGCCGTGCGCCACGGCATCCGCGCCCTCTGCCTCGGCCACCTCCACCATGCGCTTGGCGATCAACGGCCGCGCGAAGGAAGTGCCCAGCAGATATTTGCGCTCGTAAATCGCGCCGGCGCGCAGGGTGGGAAAGACGAAATCATTGAGGAACTCGAGGCGCAGGTCCTCGACATAGCATTTGCTGGCGCCGGAGGCGATGGCCTTGGCTTCCAGGCCGCTCAGCTCTTCGGCCTGGCCCAGGTCGGCCGTGAAGCAGACGACTTCGCAGCCATAGTTTTCGCGCAGCCAGGGAACGATGACCGATGTGTCCAGGCCGCCGCTGTAGGCCACGACGCATTTCTTGATTTGATGACGCGCAGGCATAATGAAATGAACTCCTTTTCTGGATGGCGTGACACAAAAAAGCCACGCAGGGGACACGGCCCCACGTGGCTTGAACGGCTACAGGTCAAGGCGACCGCTTTGATCAACGACGCGTGGGCGTGCGACCAAACCGGACCATGCCGGCAGCCGTGCGCCTCGACCTCCTCGCGTGTTGAGCAGTCTTGATCGTGAACATGAAAATACTTTACTCGAAGACGGGGAGTTTGTCAAAGCATAAGGACCGTCGGGGTCCCTTGCGGGCTGGGAGTGGGTCGGCCGGCGGGTAATTGAAATCGCTGCAACCACGGCCAACCCACCTTCGTTATACTGAGTTTGACTTTACCAGGAAAATGAACTATACTCCTGG
>CAZEPA010000334.1:0-5352 GCA_964513955.1 uncultured Anaerolineae bacterium
TTCAGCCACCTGTATATTGCTCAAGCCAGCCACGAATTTCAGATCAAGAATCTCTTGCTCTCGCGGGGGCAGCGTAAGCAGCGCCCGCAGCATCACCTGTCCCTGCTGCTGCCGGGCAATGACCTCATCAGGCTCAAGGCCGGGCGCGGGCAGATCCGCCAGGAAATCAAAATCCACGACCACTGTGCCCCGATTGCTCCGGCGGCGGAAGTGCTGCGCCAGCTCGTTGTGGGCAATGCGAAACAACCAGCCTGGGAACGCCGCTGCGTTGCGGAGCTGATGACGCTTGGCAAAGGCCTGTGCAAAGGTAGCCGCGGTCAGTTCTTCCGCCAGCGACTCATCCCCTACCCGCACACGGAGGTAGTTGAGCACGCGCGGTAGGAATTCCTGGTACAGCGCCCCGAACTGGTCACGCTCAAGTAGTCCAGATGGCTCAGACAGTGCTCAGTGGCTCCTGGGTCTAGTAGATGCGATTAGACCGCTGACATTACGGATTGAGAGTTGGAACCTGGTAAATGGTCACAGCCTGGTTGCGATAGGGCACGTTCAACAGGCCTTGCTGGGCCATTTGCTCGAACTTGGCAATTCCCTCCGGTGGGTAGACCGTGCGCTCCAGTTGGCCGATGTAGATATAGCGCACGGCCATTTTTTGCATGAGCTGCTGCGCGCGGCCAATGTCGGCGGTGCTGAAAAACTCGCGCGCATCGGCCTCGCGCTGACCCACCTGGAAGCTGTAGCGCTGCTCGCCCTGGTGAGCGCCCAGCAGGCTGGGCAGCCCGGTGAAGCTGGCGACGCGCATGCCGCCTTCACGGTAGTAATCAATGCGTCCCTCAGCCACCACAGGATTGCCCTTGACGTTGTCCATGAGCCAGTGAATGGCGTCGTAATCGTAACTCAGGGTAATCGGGTTGTTCTGATCGGGCCAGGTGTAGACGCCGACGGTCATGAAAGCCATGCCATCCAACGTGCCAATGGCGGGACGCGCGCCGGGGAAGCGATCGTCTACACGGCGCGGGGCGCCGAGCAGCGGAAAGACCAGCGTTGCAACCAGCAGAACCGTGAAGAGGCCGGTCCAGGCCACGCGCCAGCCGCGGCTGAAGCGCTGGCTGAGGGCCGCCCACACCGTCGGCAGCGCGGCCGCCGTGCCCAATCCCAGCAAGACCCACACCTGGGTGTAGAATTTGAACAGGGTATTCATGCGATAGAAATCGCCCACCGTGCTGCCGTCGGCCGAGCAGCCGCACAGGAAGTCTTTCAGGAAGACGAATTCGACGCCGAGGGCTACGAGCAGGCCGGTAAAAATCAGGAGGACTGTGAAGGTGCGCTCTGGCGTGGCATCAAGCCGGAAAAGGAGCACCCCGGCAGCGAGCAAGGGGAGCAAGAGCACCGCCGGCACCCAGTAGCCGAGCAGCGCCAGGCCCACGGCAGCCACGATCACCAGGGCGACAAAGAGCCGTCCAGCCAGGTACGCGGGCGCGACTTGCTTGACCAGGGCGGCGTGCAGGGTGGCGACGCGCGGCGCCAGGTCCCACTGATCGGTGATCAACCGCAGCCAGCGCACCAGCGCGGGTGAGCGCGCCGCCGGCCCGGTCTGATCGCGCTCGCGACGACGCAGCTCCACGATCAAGGCAGTGACGGCGAGGAAGGCGAAGAAGCCCCAAATCTGCAGCCACTTGCCCAGATCGGTTTTGCCTTTGACCAGGCCAATCCCGCTGCTGCCCACGGCTTCGTAGTGCTGGAAGAAAGGCAGGTAAAGCCCGTAGGCCAAGACGCCCACCACGGCCGCAAACGCCAGCGCCAGCCAAATCCGAAGGCGTCCGGTCGCGCGGAAATCACGAATGATGAAGGCCAGAATCGCGACGCCGAGATAGGTGGGCAAGTCCCAGGTGTTGATTGCCGCCAAGGCGCCGATCGTCAGGGGAATAAAGATGAACGAGAGGAAGGAACCGACTGCGCCTGTGCTCAGCCCCGCGCCGTAGCCAGCCACCAGGTTCAGGGCCAGCGCCAGGAAGAGAATCGTAAACGGCATTCCCATCATGTGCGGGTGTAGATCGGCAAAGAGGAAGCTCCAGAACGGAAACTCGTTGATAGTGCCGGGCAGGATGCGGCTTGGCGCCCACCAATCGAAGGCAGGTAGGGGTGTGCGGGTGCTGATGACATGAGCCGCGCCCGACAACGCGCGCACGAAGGTCTGCAAGCCTGGAATCTGGCTTTGGAACGGCGTCTGTGACTGATCGGCCAGGCGCCGCAGCACCTGGCCCAGCGCGTCCAGGTTGCCGATGACGGTGACAAAGAGGCTGCCAAGCAATCCGGCGCCGATGCCTTGCCGCCAGAACGGCCCCCGGCTCGACTGAGCTTGCCGAAGTCCCGCGCCTGGGGTCGCGGCGGCTGGCGCCAAATTGTATACCAGGGAAAAGGCGCCGGCGGCCGTGGCGGCAAACAGGGTGGGAACGGCCAGGTTGAAGGCGACCGAAGGCGCGATGCCGGTCAGTTTGATCAGCATGCCAACCAGGAAATAGCCGTAGTAGTAGTAGTTGATGTAACCGCCCGCATAATAAGGATCGAGCGGCGGCATCCAGGTGCTGCGCGCGGTGGCGTTGAGAAAGGCGAACTCCATGAATTTCTCGCCGCCTTGCCACGGCTGCCACAGGTCTGGATTGAGCAGGCGAATCGCCACAAAGAAGAGGAATGCAACTCCAAACACAACCTCGCTGGTCAGCAGCAGACCACGATGGGCGCGTGCAAACGCGGCCATTTCATCACGGTTGCGCCGCCACAGGGCCACGGAGAGCAAGGCGATCAGGAAAAACGCAGCGCCGATAGTCAGCAGGTTGTTGCCAACGACCGGCAGATGCAGGCTGGCCACGATCCAAACCAACCAACCGGCCAGCAGCCAGCCAAGCAGGCGCGCCATCAAGTAGCCGCGGTCACGCAAATGCCGAAAAACGGCGAAAGCCAGCGGCCAGGAGATGAGCTGAATGAGCATCAGCGCCAGCCACCAGACGACAATGGCGATTGGCGTGGAATTCGTAGCCAGGCGGTTCCAGCGCAGGTCATACGGCGCGGGCAGGTCTTCGGTCGGGCGATCGAGCAGCAGCGTTTTGCCGCTGGCGCCTTCGGCTTTGGGCGCGGTCGGCTGAGAAGCAGCGCGCCCGGCCAGGCGATCCCAGAGCTGAGTCAACGCAGATTTGCCGCCGGTGTAGCCGGCGAGCGCGCCTTCCCAGCTGTTGCCCAGCTTGGCTTGCCAATCAGCGTCGCTGAGGGTCGCCACCTTCTTGAAAACAATCGGCTTGGGATGATCGTAAACCGTGAAACTTTCATCGGCGTTGTCGTCGTTGAATTCCAGCGGGCCGAGTCGAGGGCGCGAAGGGAATTCCTGCACGAGTTCAAAGCCGAGCTGCCCGCTGAAGAGCAGATCGTAGTAGCGCGTGGTCATGGGATAGCGCTGGGGCAAGCGCGGGATCGAGCGATACAAGCGGTTGGTCGCCAGGATGATGTAATCAGCCTCGTTGACCATGCGCTTGATGGTCTCGAATTTGGCTGGCGTATCTTCCTCGTAGTTGGGCAAATCATTGACGCGATAGCCAAAAGCCCCGCGGAAATAGCCAGCCGGCTTCTGCAAGTCTTTCGGCAGCGTGTCGTCCCAGTGCTCCGCCAAGATGACGCTGTTGTGCGGCACGTTCTCATAAATCCAGCGTGAGGCCGTAATCCAGCTGTGCTCATGGCCGTAAACGCCGTTGACGAATGCCAGCGCCCAGATCGTCGTCCCGATGAGCACCACGAGCGCCAGCGCGGGCGCGCTCCAGGCCCACCAGGGCCGCGTGCGGGCCGGGAGACCCAGGGAATCGGTGGAAGGCGGCTCAGCGCCGGCGACGTCAAGGCCGGCATCGGCGGTGGGAATCACGGTGCGGCGCAGGCGGCCGCGCCAGATGCGTTCGAGCAGCGCCGCTCCCATCAGACTGAAGAAGGGCAGCAGCGGGAGCATGTAGCGCATGAACTTGACCATGAACATGCCAGTCAGCGCAAAATAGGGCACGCACCAGGCCAACATGACCCACTCGGCCGGGCTGGCGCGGCCCAGGAGCGCGCGGCCAATCACCCAGGCCAGGCCGATGAAGGCCAGCAGGCCCAGCGGCCAGCCCATGCCCCAACGCACCTGCTGCTCGATGTTATAAACAAAGGGCAGGGTGCCGCGATACTGGCGCGTGTACGGGAAGTCCGCATCCCCACGCACCATCGCGCCCTGCTCGTCAATCACAGAAATACGGTAGTTGGTCCAGTCAATGACGGCAAAGGGCGACGTGAGGGCGAAAACAATGACCGCCACGGAGAGGGCAATCAAGGCCAGGCCGATGGCCTGGGTGAGCTGACTAGACGCGCCGGTGGCTTCCGCATCGTCCGGCGGGCTGGGTGCGCGCGGGCGACGAGCCGCCGTGAGCGACCAGAAGCGCGCGGCTGCGCCCACGACGAGGGCGGCCAGGATGGGGATCGCGCTGAACTTACTGGAAACGGCCGCGCCGGCCATCGCCCCGGCCAGCAGCGACGCGCTCAGGTTCCCATCTTGCGCCATGCGCACCGCGCCGTAGACCGCGCCCACGATGAAAAACGCGGCCACCGGATCGAACGCGTAGAAATGGCTGAGCTGAATCGCCGTGACCGTCAGCGCCGCAAAGGCTGCACCCAACAGGCCCACGCGGCTGCTGTAGACGCGGCGGCCGATCAGGTAAATCAGGTAGACCGAACCGGTGTCGAACAGCGCCGAGAGCACGCGGCCGAGGAGATTCAACCCATCATAGGTATTGGCCGCCACCAGCCAGCGTATCAGCTCGCCCTGCAGACCGAGCCCGGCCAGCGCTTGGCCGACGGCATGGGCCAACGCCGCCATGATCGTCAGGATGTACAATGGCAGATGGCCGTAGGCAAAGTGGCGCACTGCGTTCTGCTGCGGGTTCCAGAGCGGGTTGAAAGGCGACTGCCGCGGATCGAGGGCCTGAGAGAGACTCTGCGGCATGTGCATGTCGCCGGCCACCATCACAATCCAACGCTCGTCGGGGTGCGCGTGCTGATAATCATCCCAGTTGTTGTTGTAGAGCCGCAACGCCAGGGCAATGACAAGGATTGCCAGCAGCAAGAAAATCTGGGTGGTGTTTCGGGTTCGACGTCCGTTTTCCTGGGTTGAAGTTGTCGCAGACAACGGTCACTCCTCGTTTAATCCTCATCCAGCTTGAGCACAGACATAAAGGCATCCTGCGGGATCTCAACCTGCCCCACCATCTTCATACGGCGCTTACCTTCCTTTTGCTTCTCCAGCAGCTTGCGCTTGCGCGTGATGTCGCCGCCGTAGCATTTGGA
>CAZEPA010000335.1:0-5339 GCA_964513955.1 uncultured Anaerolineae bacterium
CGCTGGCTTTGATCTGGCGCTTGCGCGGCAGAATTTCTTCTTCCAGGGTCATCGAAACCGGAATCGAGACCGGCGGCGCGCCCAACCGTCGGGCCGGCGCCTTCAACAACTCCGGCGCTTCTTCGTACACGCGCGCGACGATTTCGGCGCCGATGCCGTTCATGGCATACGACTCGTGCACGGCCAACAGCCGCCCGGTTTTGCTGACTGAATCGAGCACGGTTTCCATGTCCAGCGGCACGATGCTGCGCAGGTCCACCACTTCAATTTCGATGCCATATTCTTTCGATAGCTCGGTCGCCGCTTCAAGGGCCTGCAGCAGGCAGTAGCTGAAGGTGACCACGGTCAGATCGCGGCCAGGACGTTTAATCTCGGCCTTACCGATCGGCACCGTATACTCCTCGCCAGCGGCAGGAACCTCGCCCTTGGTGAAGTAGAGCAGTTTGTGCTCCAAGAAGACCACCGGGTTGTTATCGCGAATCGCAGAGATGAGCAGGCCTTTGGCATCATACGGAGTGGAGGGCGCCACGACCTTCAGTCCAGGGTAGTGGGCCAGGGAGCTTTCCACCGACTGGCTGTGCTGTGAACCGTAGCGTTTGCCGCCGCCTTGCTGCCCGCGGATGACCATCGGGACCTGGACGAGGCCGCCGTACATGTAGTGCATCTTGGCTGCCTGGTTCAGAATCTGATCCGCGCAGACCAGGAAAAAGTCCATGTACATCAACTCGCACACCGGCCGCAAACCGGTCATCGCCGCGCCCACGGCCATGCCGATGAAGGCCTGCTCACTGATCGGCGTATCGAGCAGGCGCTTGGGGCCGAATTCGTCGAATAAGTTACGCGTGACGCGGAAGAGGCCGCCGTAGCGCCCCACGTCTTCGCCCATCAGGAACACGTTAACGTCACGCTGCATTTCCTCGCGTAAAGCCTCGTTGATCGCCTGAATATAAGTTGTTGTTCGCATCGCCATTTCATTGACTCCTTGCGCCGCTTCAGAGGGCGAACACGTCGGTGTAGGCCTCGGACAAATCGGGCCACGGGCTTTTTTCCGCAAACTCCACGGCCGCCTTGACCTCAGCTTCGACGTCGTCGCGGATCTGCTGCATCTCGGCCTCACTCACGCCGCGCGCCGCCAGCTTGTTGGTCAGCACAATCAATGGCTCGTGCTGGCGCTGATACTCGATTTCCTCCGGCGTGCGGTAGGTTTCCAGGTCGCCTGCCATATGGCCGGACAATCGGTAGGTCAGGCCTTCGATGAACGTGGGGCCTTCGCCAGCCCGCGCGCGCGCCGCAGCCTGCGAGATGGCGGTGTAGACTACTTCCACGTCGTTGCCGTCAATCTGCACGCTTTCCATGCCATAAGCGCGCGCAAACAAGTACAGCTCGGGCGGCGCCGAAGTGCGGTAGGTTGGCGTCATTTCTGAGTAGCGATTGTTTTCGCAGTAGAAGATCATGGGGAGCTTCCATTTGCTAGCGATGTTGAGCGTCTCGTGCATGACGCCCTGGAAAATGGCGCCTTCCCCAAAAAAAGTAATCGCCACACGATCTTCGCCGCGCAGGTAGCTGGACAGCGCCAGGCCGGCTGCATGCGGCACCTGCCCACCCACGATGCCGTTGCCGCCGTACAAACCCAGGCTTGGCTCCATGAAGTGCATGGAGCCGCCTTTGCCTTTGGCAAAGCCGGTTGCGCGGCCCAACACCTCGGCGATTGCTGACTGCGTGCTCATGCCACGCGCCAGAGCGTGATGATGGCCGCGGTAGGTGTGCGTGATGTAGTCATCGGGGCGCAGGGCCGCGGCCATTCCCACCGCGCTGCCTTCGTGGCCGATGGCCGTGTGCATGGCGCCGCCAATTTTGCCTGAGACGGCCATGTCGAGAAGAGACTCCTCGGTCCGTCGAATGAGCACCAGGGTGCGGAACATCGCCTTCAATTGCTCGGTCGGCAACTGGATGACGTCCAGCTTGGTGTCCGCGCCGGATGACCAAAGATCCGTGGTCAGCGAATTGGACATAGACATTTCCTTCCCGTTGTTTGGTTGTTTTTCATCAGCGCCAGGGGAACGACGCGCCCCATGGCCTTGATTCTGGACGTACTTTCGTGTTGTGACGGCCTCGTGGAGCAGACCGTAACTGAATCGGGCAATAAAAAGCACAGAAGTCTACAGCTTACGTTGAGACTTCTGTGTCCTCGAAAGCGTTTTCGCGCCCGCCTGCCGCTTTGCCCTCGATCCTGACCGGAAGTCTTACACGAACTACGAACAAAGACGGCACAAGGTGTGAGCTATTATACACACGCCAGACGCGATGGCAAATACATCCCACCCAAATGGGTAGGCGAAAGACCACCCGCTTTCCGTCCGCGGCGGAATCCTCACGTGCGCATTTCCGCAGCCGTTCCACATGCCGCGCAAATTCAACCGCTAGGAGCACAGGCGCGGGCAGGTGGAGGCAAATCAGGCGGACAGGTGGAAAATTCAAGGGACGGCCACACGGGGCCGCCCGAGTGGCGGGACCTATTGCAGACCCGCGCGCCGACCTCGCCCTGTATCAATTGAAGCTGATGGCCGCTCATCTGCAACTAGTGACCGGGTTCGAGGAACTCCTCGTGCTCGGAGCAATTCGCTTCCAGCCCTTCGAATACCAGATTCGCGCCGCGCGTACGGCTTTGCGGCGTTTCCGGGGCCGCGGTCTGCTGGCCGACGAGGTAGGCCTGGGCAAAACGATCGAGGCCGGGCTGGTGCTGAAGGAATACCTGCTGCGCCAGATGGTGTCGCGTGTCTTGATCTTGACTCCGCCGGGCCTGGTGGAGCAGTGGCAGGAGGAGCTGGCGGTGAAGTTATGATGAAGCCTTGTTCGGCGAGGATTTCAACTCGGAATGAGTGAGCAGAGCACGACGGAGCACTTCGACCTGGCGCGCTTTGTGGTGGGTTACCTTGAACACGAAGGCAGCGTGGCGGCCGCGCCTGCCTTTGGTGTACATGAGGTGCTGCTGCCTGACGAGCTGGCAGCCGCGCTGCACGTCGAGTCCTATCTCAAGCTGACGTTCGATGCCGGCGTCGAGGCCGCAGCCTTGCGCATCTCTGTCAACCATCCGCTGGTAGAGGCGGTTGCCGACCGCCTGGCGCATGAGGTTGGCTATGCTCAGGTGGCGATCAACCACGTGCGGCTGGAGAAGCGAGGGCTTTTCGACGTGGCGACCAAGTCTTGGAGCTTCCCCAACGCCCGCGTTGCCGCACTGCGTGACGCGGTCGAGCAGCCTGCGCTGCACCACTACCTGCGCTTCAATTTCAAGGTCACTTTTCTCAGCGATGAGAAGCAAGAGCAAATCATCTCTGTGGTGCTCGATGTGCAGGGCGGGTAATGCCGTGCGCGATGCCGAACTGCTGGACCGCCTGGTATCCTTCGAGACTGAGACGGCGTTTTCGCACATGGCGGTGGCGCCGCCCCGCTGGCAAGGCGCGGGCGACGTGTTAGCTCCTGCCACCTTGCAGGCGCTGCTCTCTCGCGCCGTGGCCGCGGCTGAAGGCCTCCTGACCGATCGGCTGGCAGCCCTGCACACGCGCACGCAGCGCTTCCTTGTATTGGATCGGGCGCGCCTCGAAGACTACTACGATTCCCTGGAACACGACCTGAAGCAGCGCCTGGCGCGAATTGAGACGACCGAGGTCGAGCGGCGCCGAAACGCCGAATCTAAACTCGAAGCCCTGGCCGCAGAACGCAGCGCCAAGCTGGCTGACAGCCTGGCCCGGCACCAGATTCGGGTCGAGCTGGAGCTCTTCAACGCGCTGCTTACCATCCAACCCAAGATTATGCTGCCCATCGCCATTGCCAATCGCCGCGTCACGGTGACGCGCTTTGCCATCTGGAACCCACTCATCCATCGCTTGCAGCCGTTGGTGTGCGACGTTTGTGAGCAACCAGGCGAGGATCTCCATCTGTGCACAGGCGGCCATCTCGCTCATCACCGCTGCTTGGCTCCTCAATGCATCGAATGCAACCGCACCTACGGTCAATTGTGCGCCGATCAAATGCTGGTATGCGTGGTCTGCGAGCAGCCTGTCTGTCGCGCCAGTCTGCGGGTGTGTCCGGTGTGCGGCCGCGGGACCTGCGCCGAGCATCAGACGCTGTGCCATGGGGCCGCTGGTCAGCCTTTGACGCTCAAGCCCGCGCCAGCCGCGACGGCGTCCGCCTCAGGCGCCGCCGCTTCCCGCACCCGCGCCGAAACCCCAAACCAAGCCCCCGGCGCGCAGCCCGGCCCCGCGTGCGCGCCCCGCGCCCAACAAGGCCATACCACCTCCAGTCGCTGCGGCGCCTACGCTGAAAGCGGTGAAGCTTCACGTGGAGGTCTATGAGGATGACCCGCGTATCGTGGCTTTCGTGATGCGCTCAACCAGCCGGGTGTTGGCGACGCGCTCGATTGAGCTGACGCCTGACGGCATTCGCATTGCCTGCCACTGCGAGAAGTCTCCCTGCCCAGCCAATGGTTGCATCTACCGCCCGGCCGCCGCAGCCAAGATCCAGGAACAGATCGAAGAATTCCTTGACGCCCTGCGACAGGAATACTTCCTACCCCCCAAGCGCGTGGACTATCTATACGTGGGCAATGACCAGCGGATGATCGAACGCCCGATCTTCACCTTGCCCCCCTGCTGGCGTTGCGAGGTGATGCGCGCGGCCGCGCGCCAGGAGTTCGATCGCCGGCGCAGCCAACGCTGACGCCTGCTGAATTGTTCGACATCCACCCGACATTCGTGTATAATGTGCGCCAGTGCTTCCGCCTTGGGGCGACGATTTCATCGGACATTTCATCACAGCGGCGTTCCCTGACGCCGGGGAGCAAGCGTCTATGCCCAGCGATTCCTGTCAAACAGAGTTCATCTATGGCCTCCACGAGCCTGGCGGCGAGTGGGTGATGGAGCAGGCCGGCGCCAAAGGTTGGGTGCTATTCACCGAAGGCATCGGGGCAGACCCCAACGACCGGGGCGGACGTGATTACAGCAGCTACTGTAACCGTGGTTTTGGCGTGATGGTGCGCCTCAACAATGGCTATGCACCGGCCGGCACCGTTCCGCGCGCAGATCGCTACACCGATTTTGCGCGGCGCTGCGCCAATTTCGTGCAAGGCTCGCGCGGCTGCAACATCTGGATCATTGGCAACGAGATGAACCACCCGGTGGAGCGGGCCGGCGGCGTGGCGGGCGAAGCGATCACGCCGGAACTCTACGCCCGCTGCTACCGCCTGTGCCGCGACGCTATTCGCCAGGTGCAGCCGCAAGCGCAGGTGATCGTGGGCGGCGTAGCGCCCTGGAATCCTTCGACGACCTACCCTGGCAACCCCA
>CAZEPA010000336.1:0-5321 GCA_964513955.1 uncultured Anaerolineae bacterium
GATGCCCTCCAGGGCAACGGCGCCGCCGAAGGCATGGGCCACCAGGTGATAGTCGGTCAGCCCCAGGGCGGCGACGAACTGCGCCAGGTCAGCCGCCAGGCGGGGGATGGCGTAAAACGCCTCCTCATCGTCCGCATCAGGCCGGCGCGCGCGCGCGCTGCCGCGCTGATCAACCGCAATCAAGCGCCATGCGGCCGGCAGATGCGGCCGCACCGGCTGCCACCAGCGGCTGCTCGCCAGGCTGCCGTGCACAAACAGCAGGGTCTCGCTGGCATCCGCCGGTCCCTGGTCATCGTAGTGCAGCTCAATGTCGTGCAAAGCAACTATCGGCATCAGGCAAACGCCTCGTCTTTATCCATCGGCTTGGTCTCCGCTACCTCGTGCGCCCAGGTAGGATGGTGATGGTAATAGTCAACAGCAAGCTCAACTGTGGAGCAGCGCGGACAGCAGGAGTTCGGTGGCGCGCAGATCCTCGAACACCCAATCGGCGCCGGCGGCGCGCAGAACGTCCACGCTGAATGGCCCCGAAGCGACGGCGATCGTGGCGGCGCCCACAGCCTGACCGCAGGCGATGTCGGCGGGCGTGTCGCCAATTACCACCACCTGGTTGCCTACAAAGGTGTGACCCGTGAGCACGGCCGCGCGTTCCACGGCCAGCCGTGGAAGCTGATTGCGGTCGCCGCTGTCCGAGCCATAGGCGCCCACACGGAACTGCGCCGGGTTGAAGCCCGCGCCGCGCAGCTTGACCGGCGCAGTGCTCTCCAGGTTGCCCGTGACCAGCCCCAACAGCGCCTGGTTACGCGCCACGGCCGGTTGCAGCGCGGCCAACAGTTCCAACGCGCCTGGGCAAGGATCAATGCCGATCTCCGCAATCGTTCGTTCCAGGTAGGTCGGCGCCACACGGCAAAATTCAGGCCATCTGGCCACGATGTCCGCCTCGCTCAGGCCAGTCGGAGTCAGCGCCTCACGCACGGCGCGCCAATCGGTGCTTCCCGCCAGCGGAATGACCTCAATATCGCCGCGCGCGCCATAGACGGCTTGCAGCGCCCGCGCCAGGGCGAGCCGCCCGACCCCATGTGAATTCACCAGGGTGCTGTCCACATCGAACAAGAGCAGCTTAGGCCGCATGTTGGCCTGCACCGCGCCGGGCCATTTGGCCGCAGACTTGCCGAGTCTTCTGGAGTTGTCCTCTCGTCATGTGCGCCTTTCACGGCAGGCTGCTGCTCGCCGAGTCCCTGCTTCAGGCCGGCTCTGGCCGTGCCTTGAGTTCGTGCTTCAAGATTTTGCCCGCAGCAGACAGCGGCATGGCATCCAGGATTACCACACGCTGCGGCGCTTTGTAGCGCGCCAGGTTGGCCTGCAGAAACATGAGTAATTCCTCCGGCGTCGCGGCTGCGCCTGGCTTGAGAGTCACAAACGCTCGCCCCACTTCGCCCCAGCGCGCATCCGGCACACCGATCACTGCGCTCATCGCAACCGCGGGATGGCGGTAGAGCGCCGCTTCAATCTCGGCCGGGTAAACATTTTCGCCGCCAGAGATGAACATGTCTTTCTTGCGACCGACAATGAAAAAATACCATTCCGCATCGTAGCGTGCCAGGTCGCCGGTGTGAAACCAGCCGTCGTCATCCACGAGAGAGGTGTTGGCCGCAGCATCGAAATAGCCGGCGGCCGCGGATGGGCCTTTCAAGACCAGCTCGCCCACCTGATCTGGACCGAGCGGTTGGTTCTCACCATCTACAATGCGGGCGTCCACGTAGAAATTGGGACGGCCGATACTGCCCGCTTTGCGAATGGCATCTTCCGCAGCCAGGGCAAAGACGCCAGGGCCGAACTCGGTCATGCCAAACCCCTGCTTGAACCGAACGCGCTTCTCGGTCGTGTACTTCTCGACCAAGGGCACCGGCAGCGACGCGCCGCCGCTGGTGCAGAAGCGCAGGGAGCTTAGATCGGCCGTGGGCCAGGTAGGCGCCTGCGTCAACAGTTCGTACATAGTCGGCACGCCCACAAAGACCGTCACCCGCTCCTGCTCAATTAGGCTCAGCACTTGCACCGGGTCGAACTGCCGGGCCAGAATAACCGCGCCGCCCAGGACAATCTGCGGTAGAGTATACACGAAAAGACCGCCCGTATGAAACAAGGGAAAGACGTTGAGAAAAATGTCGTGGTGCTGCAGATCATGAATGACCGTATTGAGCGTGTTCCAGGCAATTTGGCCGTGCGTGATGCGGGCGCCGCGCGCATGACCGGTGGTGCCGCCGGTGAAGATGAGGGCCGCCGTGTCTTCGGCCTCCAGCCCCGTGCATGTGACAGGGGTCGGGGCCGCATACGCCATAATGTCCGCATAGGCCAGGCTGTCGGTCATGCCGCGGCCTTCAAGATGAACAAAGACGGTGGGTTTTTCCATGGTGCGGGTCTGCAGGGCGTCGCGCAAGATCGCGACGGTATCCTGGAACTCATCCGAGTAGAACAAGATGCGGGGGCTGGTTTCCTGGAGCACCGACAGCAGTTCACGCCAATTCAAGCGCCAGTTGAAGGGGGTATGGATCGCGCCTAGTTTGCCGCAGGCAAAGAAAAGATCAAGATGCTCCACGCCGTCACGGGCCAGGACGCCTACCCGATCCCCTTTGCCAACGCCAATCGTCGTGCGCAGCCAGTTTGCCACGCGATTGGCGCGTAGGTTCATCTCTGCATACGTCAACCGTAGGGCCGGCGTCTTGCCAGCATCCACAACGGCCAGCTGCGCGGGCGAGTAGATGGCCCGCCGGCCGAGGTAATCACCGATATACATGGGCTATGACTCCCCTTTCGGGAAACCCCAAAACAACTTTCCAACTGCGCGCGGCTTTGCCTATTCGGTCAGCACGGTGACGTAGAGGTAGCCGCTGTTGGCAAAGAGCAAGAAAAGGCGCTGCGGACCGGCCGCGATGATGCGCGGGTCTTCGGTGGGCGTGGTGGAGAGGCGCACAGGAGCCTCGCGCAGCGCACCTGCCGCATCCAGCCGCGCCAGCCAGACGCCGGAACCTCCCCAAATGACATCGCACTGACCGCTGCTGCTGCACGCCAGGTCTGGCACGGGCCAAGATGAAACCTGCTCCGCTACGGTTGTCACGGCCTGCACGGCGCCGTTGGGCGCCAGGCGCGCCAGGCGCAGCGTCGTCGCTCCTGGATTGGGTGCGGGCGGCGGGTTCGGGTAATCCTGCCATACAACCCATGCCTGACCGGTGGCTGGGTTGAATGCCGCGCGCGGCTTCTCCTGCGCGCCAGGGGCCGCATAGGTCACGGTGTTCGTCACGGATGCCGTGACACCGCTACCGAGCACTTGGTGGTAAATGTCGAATGCCTCGTCCGCGCCTGCGCCGCTGCGGTCATCGCTCCAAAATAAGTAATGCTGGCCGGCGTGATAGGCCATGGTGGCATACTGCTGATAGCGCGGCGCTGGCAAATGCGCCGGCTGACTATCCGTTGTCACGACGAAATTCTCGCCTTCCAGGCGCAGGGGGCCGAAGAGATAGCCCAGCCATTGGCCGAATATCTCCTTGGCCGTTTCGGGGGGCCGCGGCGGGGTCATCCCCATGCGATAGCGGTGATCGTGCCAGATGATGAGAAATTGGTTGCTCTGCTCATCGTAGCTAATCACCGGCACCCATTGGCAATCTATGGCAGACGAAATGACCAGCGGCGCGTCAATCAACTGCCCATCCGCACTGACGCGCTGCGCCTTGATGTCGTAACAGGTGTCGAACCAGTTGGCGGGAGTCGCCAGGGCGCTAACCTCTTGCCAGGCCACCAGGTACTCCTGCTGCTGCGGATTGTACACCACAAACGGCCACTGCGCGTCTTGCGCTGTGCGGTTGATCTCAATATCCACCGCGCCCAGCGGCGTGCCATCGGCGCGCACCAGGCGGCCGTAAATGTCGCCGTTGTTTTCCAGTCCATAACCCAAAACCCATTGCCGGCCGGGGTCGTTGCGTTTATCTTGCCAGACAACCAGGAAACGATCGTGCTGGCCGTCGTAAGCCGCATGCGGCTGAAAACGCGCCCAGGTTGGTGTGCCAGGGTTGATGGCCGCCGCCGTTGGCACCGCGCCCGGCGTCCACGTCGGCGTAATCGTCGGCGTCGGCGAAACGGTGAAGGTATTCGTCGGCGTCACACTCGCTGTGGCCGAGGCGATTGGCGTGGGCGTTGGCGTCGGCGTTGCGCTTGGCGTCGGCGTTGGCGAAGCCGTTGCGCTTGGCGTCGGCGTTGGCGACGGCGTTGCGCTTGGCGTAGGCGTTAAGGTTGGCGTAGGCGACGCCGTGCTCGTCGGTGTAGAAGATACCGTGCTCGTCGGCGTCGTTGTGCGGACTGAAGAAGGCGTGCTGGTCGGAGTGCGCGTGGATGTGGCCGTTGGCGTCCGGGTGCGCGTGGATGCGGCCGTTGCGGTTGGGGTAGGTGTGGAGGAGGGGGTTCGCGTACGCGTGGGCGTGGGCGTGGGGCCGGCGTCCGCGCCATAAATCAACGGGAGGAAGAGCGTGTGAGTCGTCGCGGCGCTTGGGGGCGCAGTAATGACCAGCAGCCCCAGGCAAAACACCGTCAGAAAGATATACCGCATAGTTGAATCAATGCCTACGGACGCAGGGGAGTCAGGTGGACAAATGGCGTTCTAGAATAAGCAGATTGATTTTACCACAGATTCACCAGGGCATGGAATGACATTCAGCAGTTCCTCAAGCCTCTGCGGCCAAGATGCCGGCGCCAGCCTCAGCGCCGCTCAGGTAGATGTGCGGCGTCCGCCCGGTGCGGCGCGGATATTCGTCGCGAATAGCATTTACTACCGCTTGCACGTGCTCGGCGCGCGCCAGGCTGACGGTGCAGCCGCCAAATCCGGCGCCGGTGAGGCGAGACCCCAGGCAGCCCGGCGCGGCGCGCGCAATCTCCACCAGGGTATCGAGCGCGTGATGGCTGACCGCATAAAGGTCGCGTAGACTGACGTGCGATTCGTCCATGTCGCGGCCAAACGCCTCTACGTCGCCGTCGCGCAAAGCGACAACGCTGTGCAGCACGCGCGCATTCTCTTCCACCACGTGACGGCAGCGCTGGGCGACCAGCGGCGGCAAATCGGCCGCCAGGCGGTCGAACTGCGCGGGGGCCACATCGCGCAGGGCTTTCACGCCGAGGCGCCGAGCGCCTTCTTCGCACTGTGCGCGTCGCTCGTTGTACGCGCTGTCCACCAAACCACGGCGCACGCCGCTGTCCACAATGATAAACTGCACGCCGATTGGCAGCGGCACCGCTTCGTAGGCCAGGCTGCGGCAGTCAATCAACAGCGCGTGTCCAGC